>CAYFOO010000014.1:0-26619 GCA_964344775.1 uncultured Candidatus Peribacteria bacterium | reverse complement strand
TCTCCAGTGGTTTAATTACGCACGAAAAGTTGGCCCATGATCTGGGTATGTTTCACCTGATTTTTAGTGTGATTGCACTGGTGGTTCAACTTTTTATTACTTCTTCTATTTTGTCCAGAATTGGAGTAGTGGGATCTATGATTACGTACTTTTTGTGCATGCTAGTAGGGAGTGCTTCTTTAATTTTTGGTGTTGGAAACATTCAGGTTTTACGAGGTTTGCAGCACGGATTTCATTCTATCGGAGAGGTTCCTTATCACCTGACTTTTTATTCACTTTTTTCTCGGGCAAGAGAGTCTGTGAGGCTTTTCTTTCAAGAATTTCTCGTTCCGATGGGCGTGATCATTTCTGTGGGGGTTTTATTTATTCTCCCACATGAGTTTCTTTTCCCAGCTATGTTGATGGCTGCGTTTGGAGCAATCCTAGCTGGAGTACTGATGAAAAAGAACTTTACCCATCATTCGGTTAAAAATCTACAGTCAGAAAACAATATTGAAGAAAAACTACACCATATTGAGATTCTGGGACAAAAGGGGCACACAGATGCAGCCCTTGTTCTCGCAAAAGAATTAAAAAATAAAAATAATCATCCAGTGGTTCGTGAAAAAATCATCAATACAATCTCTCAGCTCGATGATCCACGAGTTATTCATTCGTATGTGGAAATTTTGCTTGATCATGCTGAAAACGAAGAAATAAAAATGCAGATTTTGGAATCTATTTTGAACCTAAAATCTTTGTTTAAGTATTGGGAAGATCATGCCTTTGGGCAACACCACCTGCTAGATGCACTCAAAAAAATGTTCCAAAATGTGACACACCCACATCTCAAAAAACTGGTGGTAATGAATATCTTTTCACAATTGCCAACTTCAGAAGTGGTGCCTTTCTTTTTGGAGACCATGAAAAAAGCAGATGAAAGTTTAAAATCTATTTGTCTCAGATCTTGTACCGTTTTTGATGATCCGGATATTGTTTTTTATCTTCGGCCATATCTGATGCATCCAGACCCTCGAATTCGAGGACATGCGATCATTGCACTCTGGAAATTCGAGGAAGAAAAATCCCTCGGATCTATCCTCATAGATTTGTTAGGCGGGGATGAAGACCACAAAATCGCTGGAATTTATGCTTCTGGAGAGGTGAGATATGAAGGCAGCCGAGAAAATTTACAAAAATTTATGGATCATGAATTGGAGGTGATTCGACTTCATGCACTAATTGCTCTGGCAAAGTTGGGGGACAAAGAAAGCATCCCGTCACTTCTAAAAATCATTCTTGGAGATGATGTTGATCTGGCTAACAAAGCTTATCGAATGATTCACCGAACACCAAAACATATCCAAGAAGCGATAAAAAAAGAAATCCAAATGGAGGTTTCTGGGCGTGTTTTTGGGATTTTGAAACCTCAAAATATTTCTCGAGTGGATCATCTTTCTCGATTATCGACAGAAGCAATTGAACAGTTGAAACAATTTTATCGACTTGCGGAGAGGTATGATGATGTTTTGATGATGGAGCAAGTTGTTCCACAAAGGTAAGAAAGAATTTTTGCAATTGTATTTTTTATGGTACAAGCATTTTTGTTATGAAAAAAAATCGAGTAGTGGTCGGGCTTTCTGGAGGAGTGGATTCTGCGGTTTCTGCGAAGCTTTTGCTAGATCAGAGATATGAGGTGATCGGAGTTTTTCTCAAAAACTGGGAAGAGGATGAGAATTGTCCGGCGGCTGTGGATGCACTGGATGCTCGGAATGTGGCGAAGAAATTAGACATTCCTTTTTATACCTTTAATTTTTCTAAGGAATATTGGGATCAGGTTTTTGCCTATTTTTTATCAGAAAACAAAAAAGGACGGACGCCGAATCCAGATATTCTCTGCAACAAATTTATCAAATTTGGATCTTTCCTTGAAAAAGCGAAAGAGCTGAAGGCCGACTTTATCGCCACGGGCCACTATGCTAAGAAATTTCTCAACCCTGAGACAAAGAAATACGAACTACACGTTCCCATCGACAAAGAGAAAGATCAAACGTATTTTTTGTATGCGTTGAGTCAGGATCAACTTGCCAAAGCACTTTTTCCACTAACAGAATTAACCAAGTCAGAAGTGCGAAAACTGGCGAAAAAATACGGCTTTGAAAATGCGGGAAAAAAAGATTCTACGGGGATTTGTTTCATCGGCGAGAGAAATTATTCTGAGTTTTTACAAAAGTATCTGGACAAAAAACCGGGAAAAATTGTTACTCCTGAAGGAGAGGTTGTTGGGGATCATATCGGACTTAGTTTTTATACCATCGGTCAGAGGCGAGAATTGAGGATTGGTGGGGTTCGGGGAGCAGAGGAAGCTCCGTGGTTCGTGATTGGGAAAGATAAAAAGAAGAACGAACTGATTGTGAACCAGGATGAAAAACTACTTTTTTGTGGATGTCTGCAGGCGGATGATCTTTCTTGGATTTCTGGTGAAGCACCTGGTTCAGAGATTTTTTGCGAAGCACGGATCCGGTATCGACAAACTTCACAGTCCTGTCTCGTACGATTGGATAGAAAAAACAAAGCGAACGTTTATTTTTCCACACCACAGCGAGCCGTGACGCCGGGACAGTCTGTGGTTTTTTATCAGGGAGAAAATTGTTTGGGAGGAGGGATCATCAGCTAACAACAAACAGTAAAAAATTATTGATAATTGTTCATTGAGTTTTCTCCCCCTTGCAGGGGGAGCTTAGAGGGGGTATGATGAAATCATAATTGATAATTGATCTAATGTTGCATTTGAAAAACTTTGGTTTTGGAGCATTTCTAGAGGAGGATGAATATGTGGTAGAAGTATTTCGGTTACCAGCCGCATTTATGATTGGGAAATTTATGATACGTTTTGTAGGTTGGATGAGTTTGGCGGGAGTGGTATTTTTCTTTTTTCCGACCAAGCTTTTGTACGTGTGGCTCGCCCTTGCTGCATTTGCTCTGTACAGGTCTGGTGCTGCTTTTTTTCATTGGTACGTAAATAGTGTTCTCATGACAAACGAAGGAGTGATTTTGGTGGAATGGCCCACCATGTTTGTCAAAAAATATACTCGTCTGGAGTGGTTCAATCTGGATCAGGTGTCTGTCGAAAGAATTGGGGTTCAATCTTTTCTTGGAAATTATGGGACACTTATTTTTATGAAAATGGGAGGAGATGAAATGGAAGTAAAGAATATAAACCGACCTCATTATGTAGCCAGGACCATCGAAGCTTACCGAGAAAAAGCTATGGATGAAAAAAACTTTACAGAAGAATCAACACTCAAAGGACTTATTTCTCAGCTGGTGCTCACTCATACCCAAAAAAACGGTCAACCAGAAAGACCAGATGCAGAGGAATCTGCAAAAATAGAAGCAAATTTTACCCCCTTACCAGAGGATCATCCTCATCATCGCTCTCATCATTCACGCAAGGTAGAGGGAGGAACGGATGTGGATATTGAGAAGGTATTGGATGATTCAGGGGGGATTGATTTTGATTTGGAAGCAGAGGAAGGGAAGGAAAAAAAGGAAGAGGAGAAAAAGTAAACAATGTGAGCGGTTGACCTCGAGATTTTTCCCCTTTAAAATTTAACAGATGGGAGAGTTACTGCTGTCGGCCATGTTCTGGACAAAAACCTCGGAGGGGTTCTACATCTACGAAGAATTGCCGCCTGAACCGCAAAAAATCGAACGAACTTATACTCGGCCTCCTTCACGCACACGTACCCGTTCTCGTGCTTACGGTCGCTCTCGATACAAAAATAAAACTACGATTGTTTTTGCCCCTCATCCAGATGATGAAATTCTCTGCTGTTCAAGCAAAATTGGCGAAAAGATTGGAAAACGAGAAAAGGTAAAAGTAGTGGTGATTACTGATGGAGATGCGTACGAAAAAGAAAGATACAACGCTTCTCGTCGATATGGGGTAGCTCGCCGAAAGGAATCAAAACAAGCGGCTGAAAAATTGGGTCTCAGGTCATCAGATGTGATGTTTCTTGGATTCCCAGATGGAATGCTGGATAAGCTCAATGAAGTTTCTCTTAAATCTCCGTACACCAATTTTTTCAAAACACCCTGGGGTTCTCACGTTTCTCGAGCTCCCTACACCCGAGCAAAATTAGAAGAAATTTTATCACAGATTTTGGCTAAATACAGGCCGAATGAGATATTTATTCCGAGTCAGAATGACTATCATCCGGACCATCAAGTAG
The DNA here is from genome assembly GCA_964344775.1 of uncultured Candidatus Peribacteria bacterium. Lineage (GTDB taxonomy): Bacteria > Patescibacteriota > Gracilibacteria > UBA4473 > UBA4473 > CAYFMH01. The sequence continues at coordinate 22,405 of CAYFOO010000014.1, read as the reverse complement.
TCGGACAGATCATAAAAGATATTGTTGCAGATAAAAATATGTCCGTGAAAACCTTTGAATATGTGGTGCACCAACCGAAAAGAATTGTTCCCGAAGATGCCAAAGTAAACTGGAAAAAACTAAAGTTGATTTCTATTTTTGAGTCACAATTTCACGATCGGTGGCATCGAGAATTTCTTGAACAATTTGCTCGAATTCCAGAGAAATTCAATTTGGTGGAATTTTGGAATCAAACAGCCAGAAGATAGATGACAAGATAACAAGATTACGAGTAAATAGATTTTAATATTTTGAAACTTGACATCTTGTTTTCTCGTCAACTTGTTATCTATTTGTGATTTTTAACTAACTTTTTGAATGTATCTCCCTGTTCCTCAAAATTCTTGAAAAGGCCATAACTGGGAGCTGCCGTGGAGAGGAGGCAAATTTTTCCTGGCGGAGTTAATTCGAAAGCATAGTGGACTGCTTCTTCCAGATTTTCTGCTTTTTGGCATCTGGTACATTTTATTTTTCCTCCTTGAAGACAACTCTGTACGATCAAAGGAGTGATTTCTGACTCTAAAATAATCATGGTGGCATTTGTGATTCTTTTTATTTTTGGGATGAAATCATCAAAAGAAAAATCTCTATTTTGTCCGCCCAAAATAATACTTCCCAAATCTTCTCCAAAAAATTCTACACTCGCCATAGTAGAATCTGGGTTAGTAGAGATCGCATCATCATAAAATTTGATCCCATTCTTTTCTGCAAAAAATTCCAGTCGGTGCGGTAATCCTTTAAATTCTTTTGCTGTTTGTTGGATTCCTTTTTCTGGAATTTTAAGATTTTCTGCCAATGCACTCATGGTTCCGAAGTTTCGCAGGAAATGTGGAGCACGAAAAATAGAATTAGTCGGAAAAAACTCTGCTGATAATTTTTCCGATTTCAGAGTTTGTGCTGGAAATTTTATTTCTGAGAAATGTTTGGTTTCTGATTTTGGAAGAATAAAAATGTCATCCTTTTTTTGAAATTTCCAAAGGTTTTGCTTGGCACCAAAATAATTTTTGTAAGTTTTGTGGCGATCAAGGTGGTCGGGATAAATGTTTAGGAAAATAGCTATTCCAGGAGAGATTTTTAAATTTTCCAATTGATAACTAGAAAGTTCCACGACCAAATAATCTAATTTCCCTGTTAAAAAATTTTCATACACATCCAGGAGCGGTACGCCAAAATTTCCACAAGCTTTGGTTTTTATTTTTGCGTTTTTTAGCATTTCTGCACAGAATTTTGCTGTGGTAGATTTTCCTTTTGTTCCTGAGATGCCAATTATTTTTTTTCGCAGATTTTCAGGTAAATTTTCAAAAAATATTTCTGAATTACTGGTTAATTTTTTGGGATCTATATGAGCCAATTTTTCTCGTGCTACCCCTGGAGAAATGACAATTACATCGAAGTTTTTGAAGTATTTTCCACTGATCAGATCATCTGAATCCGGGAACGGTTTCTTTTTAAAAATCGGAGAAAAAGGATCTTCGTCGAAAACTTCAACTTTAATCTTTGGAAATTTCTTTGCTAAAAACTGAAAAGAGGACTTCCCCTCTTTCCCATACCCGTAAATCAGGATTTTTTTTGCTTTTGCGAGAGTTTCGAACTTCATGTTTAATAAAACAACCTTCTAAATATCAGAAAGCAGATTTTATTTCAAGCGGGAAAAGAAAAAATCAAATAACCTTGTTAATTATCTCAAACCCAAATCCTTTTCCCAATAAAAATTGGCGGATTTTTTGTTGTACTTCAAAATCATTTTTAATTTTTCCTCTGCGTGCGATTTCTTTTTTCTTTTTCTCAATTAATTCCTTGGTGATTTCGATCTGCTTTTTTTCTGGATAAAGTTTGGCCAATGATTTTTCTGCAAGATCTTTTCCAATTCCTTTTTGCCAGCATAGTTTTTGTTGGATTTTTATCGGGCCCGATTTGGTATTCAGAATTGCATCATGGATAACACTCTCACAAAATCTCTCATCAGAGAGCCAGTTTTTCTTTTTAAATTCTTTGATGATTTTTTCGATTTCTTCGAAATCTTCCGAAAATTTTTTTTGGAGTTTTTCTCGGAACTCAGATTCCGAATATTCACGTTTGGCGAGGAGAGTAAGGCCGTAGGTGCGAGGATCGATCATGAAATTAAATTTAGTTTTGTTTCTAAAGATAACAAGATAGAAAAGCAGGAGCAATTTTATAAATTGCTCCAAGGAGTTTTTAGAAGTAGATCAAATATCAGTAATCTGAATTTTCGTTGGAATTTTACTTGCCGAGGACCAGCACCAATCTTCAGGAAAATGAACATACTGTTTTTTTACTGGATTTGTATGAATGTATTCAATTTTTTGATGCAAAAATTCTTCTGTTTCAATGAGTTTAGGAAGGTTTGTTTTTTCCCAAAAATGATATTCTCCATTTACCTCAAATAGTTTTAGGACATTTGGCTCTGTGGCTATCAGATTTAACTTCAATTTTTTTGAGAGAAATTTTTTCATATCTCTGATTACGGCGATCAGATCATTTGCCGAACCGATAAAATGCAAATGGTTCAACATAAAAACAAAGGCATAAATTTTTAATTCTTTGTTTTTTTGGCAATAGCAGAAGCTTTCTTCCAAAATCCGAAATCGATCGTGACGATCAAAAAGGTAGTATAAATTTTTCACACTAAAAGTGACAAAATAGATTTGATCTTTTAATTCTTTAGAAATTCTAGGAGAAGGCATGATGATTTATAGTCTGTGCCAAGACTTTAAACATTTCGGAGCAATTTGCAAAATTGCTCCTGCGTAATCTTTAAAGAAGGAGGGGCTTAACTATTTATTGCTCGCTCGATTCGTCGGAGAGTTTTTTTATTTCCAATGATTTCTGCAATCTCAAATGGACCAGATGACCGCTCTCGGTTCGACAGAGCGATTCGAAAAGGCGACAGAAATTCTCCATTTTTCATTCCCAGTGTTTCTATTTTTTTTACACTTTCTTCTCTTATTTTTTCTCGATTAAATTCTGATTCATCGATCCCCTCCAACATTCCATAAACTATTTCCAAAGTCTTTTTGGCCGAATCAACCGTAATTTGCATTTTTTCATGGGCTAATTTTTCCGGATCAATCCCTGGGTCTTCGATCAGATATTCAAATTCAGGGGTAAATTCTGGAAGTGTTTTTCCTTTTTCTCGAGCTTCTTCGAAAGCTTTCCCGTGCTCTTGAAGATTATATTTTTTAGTTAGCCCACCAGTTAACTGGTGGGTTAACGGTGAAGATACAAAATCGTTGTATCGCCCAATCAAATCTTCTAATTCTAATTTCCGCATCCACTGCCAGTTAAACCATCTCATTTTTTCGAAGTCATACTGAGCGGCAGCCGGATTTACTTTTTTAATGTCGAATATTTTCTCGAGATCAGTGAAAGAAAAAATCTCTTCCGTGGTTTTGGGATTCCAGCCCAACAGTGCTAATCCATTGACCACCCCCTCCGGAATAAATCCCGCCGCTTGAAAATCAGAAACGAGCACACAAATATCCGGGGCCACATTTCGTTTGGAGAGCTTCTTTTTATTTTGATCAAGAACCAAAGGAATATGGCCGTATTCTGGAACATTGGCCCCAATCGCTTCGAAGAGCAAGATCTGTTTCGGCGTATTTGAGATACCATCTTCTCCTCGGAGAATGTGTGTGATCCCTTGTTGGAAATCATCCAATACATTGGCCAATGGATAAAGCACCGATCCATCACTCCGTGCGATCGTGAAATCTCCAAGAGTATTAGTATTTACGGTTACTTCTCCGCGGATGATATCTTTGAAAACAATTTCTCGGTCCTTTGGGACACGAAGTCGCCAAACATATTTTTCACCTCCGTCCATTCTTTTTTGCAAAACATCTCGATCTTCATCTCGTGAGGGAGACCAAAAAACAAAATTAATCTTTTTTTCTGCGGCTTCTTTTCGCATTGCGTCCAACTCTTCGGTCGTGAGGAAACAAGGAAAAATCTTTTCCATTTCCCACAGTTTATTCAACCACTCAGTATGAAAATCTGCATTTTCTGTCTGTCGATAAATCTTCTCAGATTCTTTTTCAAAATCCATCCCCAACCATTTCAGCCCTTCGAGAATTTCTGTTTCGAATTCTGTTTTCGACCTTTCACGATCGGTGTCTTCCCAACGGAAAACTATTTTTCCATTATTTGCTTTCGCAAAAAGATAATTAAAAAGCACGGTTCGAGCAGTCCCGAGATGGAGGGGGCCGGTGGGGGAGGGGGGCATGCGGACAATCATGAAAATCTAAAAATTATCAATTAAGAATTACAAATAATGTAGTAAAAAACGAATAACTAACAACTAAAAACGAAAAACCTTTTTTTATTTCCTCGGATCACCAAACACCCGCGAACTCGCTGAGGTCTGAAGAGAGAGGGTGGGTTCTTTTCCTAATTCAAATCCAAAATTACTCGGTCTGCGAAGCTTCGTTTGTAGCGAAATGAAAACGTGCGGATGTACCTGAGACTCATCCAAACGGAAATTCAAAAATGGGTCCCGATCGGGAGATGGCTCAAAGGTTAAACTGGTTACCACCAGAGCATCTGGAGAAATAACCGTCCAATCGTGTGCTCGAAGACAGGCGTCTTCATTATCCACCCCTTTTGCCTCTCCGAGGAGGGTATTTTTTTCTACTTCTTCATAAATATTACAAGTGGTGTCGTTTTCCCAGGAGGTGAAAGGAGACCATTTATCCGCTATACCATCATTGTCGGTATCAGTTCCGAGCCGGCGTTGAATTTCCAATTTATCCACGTTTTCTCCAGTTTCTTCTACTGTTTTTCTCATGGCTGTCTGAAGTGTCCGAGCCCCATTGATAAGTCGAAGTGTTTTTTGTTCTTCGTACCAGGTCTGAGAACAGGGATCGAGTTCACCATCTAGGTCGGCACCTCCGAGATTTCTATCGGGAATGTTATCACCATTGGTATCCCAGTAGAAAATATTTGTATACCCAAGAATTTCTCGATTTTCTGTAGTATTATTTGTTGAAGAATCCGCTTCTGGGAGCTGATTGGCATCAAAACTAGAACAACTGGTTGGATCCGGGCCAACTTCGATGAAATATCGATCGTAATCAATGGTATTATTCCTCACAGTCTGTACCAATCGTTCCATCAGAAATCGAGATTCCGCATAAAAATCCTGTGCTACGATTACTTTTTTTTGAGAAAAATAAATTTGTCCTACGGTTCCCAGGGCAGAAGTAATCACAATAGAGGCTATCCCCATGGCTACCAGGAGTTCAACGATTGAGAATGCTGAATTTTTATATTTCATTTTAAGAGTTGTAGATTTGGAGAATTATTGTTAGTTGTTTGTTGATCACTGCTAGTTGTAATCATTTCGTTCAAAAAAATCTAAGAGATATCCTTCGAGCCTTATGGTTCGAAGATTTTTTTCTTCTCTCCATTGAACACGAGAAACTACACGAAGACGACTTTCTGCACAAGGCGGAGAATCACAAAATCCTGGAGGAGAACCTCCAAACGGGTTTTCGACTTCTAGTTCTATTTGTCGATAAAAGGGAATATTAATACCATTTTCTGCATCATGAACAAAACGTCCTTCAATACCTTCTTTCGTGCTTTTGAATAATTTAAATTGATTCTTTTCTGCTGAATCGTTTTTAATATTTATTTCTTCTGCTCCGACAATATTTTCCAGAAAATATCTTTTGTATTCCGGAGAAAAATCAATTTTATAATATCCATTTTCCAATGCCAAACTAGGATCCATTTCTATGTCAGCACAAGTATTGAGTGAGTCTGGCGTATCATGGCAGAGCCATTTTCCACGGCGATCTCCAGAGTACTTGAGCCAGTTGGTATCTCGGATATTTCGAACACCTTCAATTCCTTCTCTAGCAATATTGAGAGCAATAATTCGATTTCGGACATCCACATTTGTAGCAATAGCATTTTTTAATACCGCAAAAGAAGAAGCGAGAATGGCTACCAAAATCACCACAGAAACCAGCACTTCTGTAATTGTTTCTCCGGGATGCTTTTTTAGTTTTAGGTGCATGTGGCATTTTTAAAATTCTTTTTCTTTGGGAAACCAGCAATTCGGTTTACGTTTATTTCTACACATTCTGCTAGTTCAGGACTTTTGGCTTGGAGAATGAAGTCATCTCCGGTATTCAGTTTGATCTGAGCGGACTGCGGAAGAAAAAGAATATCATTATTTGAAATAATATTTACCAAAATTCCGGGATGAGTCCTAAATACTTCAACCTCTTGTGATTGGCCAGAATTTCCATCAGAAATACATTCTAGTTTCATACGAGAGACGGTAGTGGAGATTTTCCAAGTTCCCGCTTCATTTCCATCTGGACATCTTTTGCTTGCCAGGGCGTAGGCACGGGCATCATTTAACATACTCCACATAGTTGATACATCGGATTGATATTGATTTTCTTTCAGCATTCGAGAAATTTCAGGTACGGAAATAGTAGCCAAGATCCCAAGGATGACAGCGGCAACCAATAACTCGATAAGTGAAAATCCTTTATTTTTGTTTTTGAACATCTAGGCATAATTGTAGAAATTGTCTGAAAAGAAACAAGTAATAAAAAAGCTCGGAATCACTTCCAAGCTCTTAAATACTCTTTTTTGTAAGCCGAGTTCTGTCGTGGGCGTCATTTATCTGACATCATCCCGTGTGCACGAGATATTCATCGTCGGGAGAAATAACAGAATGGGAAAGAAACCATATTCCTGCATTTCGCCACCCGATTCTCCGCATCAGGGGTTTAGCATCCTGAATTCTTGTGGATCCAAGAACGCAGAGCATCACCTCTGCAATATTTCACTAGGGCCCCGCACATTTTCAAAATCAAAAATTGACTTATCTTAGAATCTGTCCACAGCATCATTGTAGTTAATCCCATGTTCTTCACAAAATGCTGATAATTCATCTTGTGCTTGAGTAGCTGTATTTAATGTTTCAGCAGTAAAAGAATCTTCTGATGCTTCCCACGTAAGTTTCACTTTCGAAACCAAAGCTTTTAATTCTGCCAAAGCAGTCTCATCTAGCTCGTCAATAGAATTTTTTCCGTGTTCTAATCTGCTCATGCTTATTATTAGATTAAAAAATACAAACACTCAATAAGTTGTTTTCACAAGAAAGTCAATTTAATTTAAAAAAAGTACGGGGATACATAATTTCTGTGCCACTTTCCGTCGTCGTCGGTGACTACACATTTCCAGCAATTTTTCTTGCGTTTTTCCAGACTTCCCGATTTTATCGGGGTTTGGGCAATGAATTACCCGGTTAACGAATTATTTTTAAACTCAACTCTGAAAACGTGAGGTCACCGGCGACGCATCGACCGTTAGTCGTCTGATTTTCTTTCATGCGGCTCGGACTTTCCTTCCCTCACCTTTTGTTTTCTAGTACAGAATTTTCTAAGCGTTTTTTAAGTTCGCTGATTCCTTTTCCATGATGTTTTAGTTTTTTCTCACGAATGAGTGCATCCTTTTTTGAACGAAAACATTCGCAATAAATCAGTTCCCAGGGAATTTTATTTTTGGTTGAATAAGTTTTCCCATCATTATGTTCTTTGAGTCGATTCTTCAAATCTACCGTTTGACCGACATAAAAACTAAAATCTTTTCGAGATTGGAGTAAATAAACAAAATGCATGATTAAAAATTAAAAAACAAAAGGTGAGGGACGACGCCAAAAAAGAGCCCTTGAAACCTAGTGCAAAAAGAGTAAAAAGTAAAGCGATGAACGACCGATTTCTTGAAGATCTGAAAACACGGGTGGATATTGTGGAAATTATTGGCAAATACACCGAGATAAAAAAACGTGGGAAAAATTTTATGGCACGAAGCCCTTTTCGAAATGAACGAACGCCAAGTTTTTCCATTAGTCCAGAGAAGGGGGTTTGGTATGATTTTGGTTCTTCGGAGGGAGGAGATGCGATTTCTTTTCTCGAAAAAGTAGAAAATATTAGCTTTCAGGAATCGGTAGAAATGTTGGCAGACATAGCCGGAGTGCAGGTGCCAAAAAACTTTGGCGAAGAAAAAGTAAGTAAAGAAGAAAAGAAGGATATTTTTGCTCTGCATCGCAAGGCTGCTCAATTTTTTGTCGATAATTTACAAAAGCACAAGCCAACGCAGGAATACCTCAAATCTCGGAGTATTTCCGAAAAAACCATCAAAGATTGGCAGATTGGGTACGGGGGGGATGAATCAAACGGACTTTCAAAATTTCTCCGAAAAGAAGGATTTTCTGAAGATTCCATAGCCCAATCCGGGGTGGCTTTTGAGCGAGAATTTGGGGATAAAAAAATGCGGGATAGATTTTTTGAACGACTAATGATTCCGATCTGCGAACCACGAAACGGAGAAATCATCGCTTTCGGAGGACGAGATCTGAGCGGCAAAAAAGGCGTGGCCAAATATGTGAATTCTCCGGAAAATCCGGTGTACCACAAATCTTCCACCCTCTTCGCCCTGGATCGAGCACGAAAAGTGATTGCTGAAAAAGATGGAGTGATTTTGGTGGAAGGGTACTTTGATGTAATTTCTGCTCACCAGGCAGGATTTGAAAACACCATTGCGACCTGTGGGACGGCTCTGACCGAGGAACATCTGCGATTGCTCAAAAGGTCCACCAAAAATATTTATCTGGCCTTCGATTGGGATATTGCTGGGAAAAAAGCTACCCTTCGGGGAGTAGAAATGTGTCTGCAGGCAGGACTCAATCCTTTCATCATTGAGATTACTTCGGGCAAAGATTTCGATGAGCTCGCTCGGACCGATCTGGACGCCCTCAAAGAAGCGGTAAAAAATGCCAAAAATGCCCTCGAATTTTTCCTCGATAAGTTTGCAGAAAAAAGTTTAAACGGATCGGTTGAGGGGGAAAAGAAATTTTTAGATTCGTTTTTTTATTTTCTTCGTCTTGTTTCTCGACCGGTGGAAGTAGATCACTTCCTTGGGAAAGTGGCCGAAAAACTCAATCGATCAAGAGGGGTAATTGAGTCAGAATTCAAAAGAGTGGCATCAAAAAAAACAGGGATAAAACCAAAATATGAAGTGCCAAAAAAAATCGGATTTTCTCGAGAAGCAAATTTTGTTGGTTTTCTTTGTGCCCATTGGGATTTTTTTGCAGACAAAATAGATGAGAAATTGCTCGATCTTTTTTCTGAAGAGTTGCCAAAAGATTTGCTGGTGAAAAAAAGCGGCGAAAATCTTCTCTCGGAAGAAGAAAAAATTCAGCTTTCTGCGTGGGAAATTTATCAGGAAAATTTATACGAAGAAAATATTTCTTCTGATATTTTGAATCGAGACTTCCGGATTTTTGTGGAAAAATTGAAAACGGAAAAAGCGAAGCAAAAAAGAATGGAGGAGGCAAAGAAGTTGCGGGAGAGTTTGAAGAGGTAATGCTTATTCACTTCTATTTCCTCTGCAATACGCTGGATTTGGAAATTTATCAGGCATTCTTTCCCCTGTATCTAAGTTAAAAGAATACCCTGTTAGTTGAATCATGGATTCTTTATTTGCTTCACATGCCTCGACGAAGGCAAATACAGCTTCACGATAACGAACTTGCAATTCTTTACTATAATTTTCTACCCATTCAGAAGAATCCTTTTTTTTGCCTTGATCAACTTTGCCATCCATTTTTTTCCCGATACCTCCTTCTTGGAACCCTTCGCCACTTCCACATTTAGTTGTAATTCTGAAATAAGGCTCTGTTGTTGGTGTCTTTTTGGTAGAAGGATCTGTCCCAATTTTTTGAACCCAGGTTCGAGGGCCAGTCTCTGCGACAAAATGGTTTTCCTCATCAGAAACAACTATCCCTCTTCCATTTTCAAGATTTTCAGGAATTGATGTTTGTCGTACGTGAGTTCCTGTTCTAGCATTTAAAACACAATTTACTGCTTTTTTAACAAATGAGGGAATAGGATCATCTTCTCGGAACTCAAGTAGAATGCAATTTGGACAAATTTTTTTTAATTCATCTGGAGTTGCTTTCTCCAAATCACTTATTTTTGTTTCTGGATCTAATCCAGAGATTCTAGAGATTAAATCAGGAGTTTTTATTCCAGAATCTGGTGTGCTACCACAAGAAGCTAAAACAGTTGTTGCTAATGTGATGACTGGGGCTGATGGTAATCTCATTAAGCAAAATTTTTAACGACTTTCCTCAGTACCCTCTGTCCCAACGACATTGATATTGGCAAGAATAGCTCTTATTTCTTCTTTTTTGCTGTTTAAAAAAGCCAATAATTCAGCTTCTCCTACTTCATATCTGAGTCCAGATGGAGTATAACCACCCCATCCAACAATTACACTATTTTTTAATAAATACCTTGGATTAATCGCTTCTCTCTCAGGTGTATTTTTGAAGAGAGTTGCAATATATAAATTGCCGTTGTGGAAACTAAAAATATCATCTCCTTCCCAGTTTATTTTAAGTCCTTGCAATGCTTTGGCTGTCACTAGGTCTACAATAACTGCTTCTAAATATTCTCTTTTTTTTCGTTCTTTTATTTCTTCAATTTCTGAAATACGTTTAGCATCAATTTCTCCTTTGTGTTTACCATAATAAGCTAAGCATCTATTCACTTCTGCAGCAATTCGGGCATCTTGAAGCAAAGCATCTATTCGATTTATGCTTTCGGGAGGAGTTGTCGGGTCTTGATTTGGGACATCTATTTCGATTTTTTTAATACAATCCTCTGGTTGTAGCACTTTTTCCAAATCCACATACGGAGGGCTTTGTAAATTTAATTCATCTGCTTTTGCATCCCCTGCAATAAAAGGGGCTGCTGCACAGGCGGCTAGGGCGGTCATTCGAAATCTTTTCATTTTTAAAAAGATTAAAAAATAATAAAAATGATTCCAAAAATCATATATCGTATATTTTTATTTTTGTCAAGTACTTATTTGACCCATTCTCAAAACTTTGTACATTATGCCGGTAAATAAAATCAACATGGCCAGTGCGGCACTACTAAAAATCTGGGAATTTCTCAGAAATCCCCTTCATTCTGCTTTTGGATTTCAAGCACTCTGCTTGGGGTTTTTGGTACTGCTCGTGACAGGATTTCGACCGCCACAAATTCTCAGCTACGGGGAGCAGTTTGGAGATGATTTTTTGCAGGAGAGAAGTGAGTACTATGTACTTGAACCAGGGTTTATTCAAAACAATATCGGTGTGAAGACGGCTGGACTACGAGAGGTGCTCGTCGAAGATGAAGAGGGGAATCTCATCAAAAAAATTCAACCCCGGAAGCGAGACTCAATCATTACCTACATCGTGAAATCCGGAGACAATATCTCCAAAATCGCACACAAATTTGATCTCAAGGTTTCCACGGTGCTCTGGGCCAATGATCTCACGATCAAAGAGACTCTTCGCGTAGGACAAAAATTGCGTGTACCGCAGACGGATGGAATTTTTTATAAAGTGCAAAAGAGAGATACCCTGGGAGAGATTGCGAAGGCTCATCAGATTGGTTTGGACAAAATTTTGGCCTACAACAATCTCAAACAACACAGTAAATTAAAAGTGGGCCAGGATGTATTTTTGCCTGCGGCTCAGAGAATGTTTATTCCCCAGAAGCCACCACCTACTGCAGGACGACCTGGTTCTAGATATGCTCGGGTGGAGTCGATTGGGTTTCGGCTTCGTCGACCAACGAAGGGAATTCTCACGCAAGGATTCCGGCGGGGACACTATGCTCTAGATATTTCCAACAAAAGAAACACCCCGATCTACGCAGCAGCTGATGGGGTAGTGGTGAAGTCTGCTACGGGGTGGAATTACGGATATGGGAAATACGTGATTATCGATCACGGAAATGGAGTGGAAACGCTCTATGCTCACAATAACCTTTTGAAGATCAACGCGGGAGAGCAGGTGAAAGCCGGAGAGTTGATTGCCCTTATGGGAAACACCGGAAATGTGTGGGGACCGACGGGAATTCATCTCCACTTCGAAGTACGTATTCGAGGGCGAAAAGTAAATCCAGCGAATTATTTTTAATGCCAATTTATATTTGAAATAATGCATTAATGCCTCGTAGCATGTTGATTCCATTGTTTTCCCCCTTTAAAAAAGGCACGGTTTTTTTGAGTTTTAAATCGTGTATTATTTGTAGTGCGAAGTGGTATTAAATATCAAAAAAGGCGGCTGACGGATCCGAAGATCCGCCTGCCAGGTTCGTCCTGCCCCGTGAAGTCATTTTGGTTGCTTCCTGCGTTGGTAATCGGTCCAAAAAGCGTCCCAGTCGCAGTTGTATCGTCTCATGATGCCATCGATGTTGGCATCTGGGGATGGGTCTGGGATCCCAAGCTCTTGAAGGAAAATTTTCCTGTCGATCCCGGGAGTAGCACTGAGAATCGGTCGAAGAAATGCTTGGAAGCGTTCGCCATCTGTCCCGATGCCAGCCACTCTGAGATGGTTTTCTTTTGATGCATTGATCGGACATTCGGCGATGATTACGGTAGGGTCTGGAGGTAGGGTGGTTTGGGCATCTTTTTCGCAGTGCCCTGTCACACAAACCCCTAAGAGAGTGGCAAATATTCCTGCAAAAAATTCGCCCATGATGGACCTCCGTTTTTGGGTGCCGTTAAGTTTCGAGTTACGAAATCAACAGCAAAAAATTACTCTCAAATCCATAACTCGAAACGTAGCAGGCAGGACGACTGTGCTCGAAAAAATTTGTGCCGTTCTCGGCCAAATTTTTTACCAAACACAGAAAAATGCCTGCTAATTTAGCAGTGTTTTTTAAAAGAACGATTTTTGTTTTTGTTTTTACAAAGTATGAAACGACTTTGTACACGAAACATAACAAAGCCAAAACAAAACACCAGAAAAATCCCTTTCTTCTGTTGGGAATTTATGTGAAAATAACTAAATCACAAAAGGCAAAATCGTAGCAGCAACAAACCCGAGGATGGTGACCAGGGTTACAATTTTGAGGACGAGTTTTTTCTTTTTTGTCATAAATTTAGAACTTAGTTATTAGAACTTAGAGCTTAGTTTTGGTTGGCAGAAATTTTAGCCGGCGAGATAATGATATTTTGAAATTTCCAGCCGATTTCTAGGACGCGGACTACGGTGCCTTTTTTTCCTTCTTCGGTCAATAGAATCTCGTGCAGATCTGGATCAATAGGTTCGCCGGATTTGGGATCTATTTTTTGCAAACCAGCCTTTTCTAGCTCTCCAAAGAATTTATCAATTACTTTTTTGATTTCTTCATCAGTGGTGTGAGATTTGCCGAGTTGTAGCTCGAGGAAGCTAGGAAGAAGCACTTTCAAAAAATGAGCAATGCCTCCAGAAACCCAAGAAGCTTTATTTTCTGCTTCTCTTCGACGAAGATTTTCCAAATCTGCCAAAGCTCTCATGGCTTTGCTTTTTTCTGCTTCCAATTGTTTTTGTAATTCTTCAATTTCTGAAGAATCATCTTTTTGATCTTTTTTCGTCATCACAAAAAACTATAAATCCCTGACAGAATTCTTCAAGGGAAAAAAGTGTAATTTTTGCACCTTTTTGTGGGTGCAATTTCGCCTCATAAATAGTTGTGCAATCTAAAAGAAAGTGCGTCGGCGATTTAGAGATTGATGTGAGAAGTTACAAAAAAAATTTAGTCATCTCCCATGAGTTGTTTTTTCAATGCTTCGGCTTCTTCGGCAGATTCTTCATCTGCAGCGGCTTCTTCTTTTTTATTTTCGGTCACTTCAATTTCTTTTTCTCGTTCTTGTTTGAGACGGTTCACATCATCGGCAAATTCAGACTCTAGTTCGGAGAATTTTTGTTTTTCTTCTTCAAAGATAGAGATGAGTTCATTGATTTGTTCAATTCTCAGACGAGGGATGGCATCGATCACTCGTTGTTTCTCTTCCATGGTGAGGGAAATCGATCCCTCGAGAAGTGTAAGGAAATTTTCCTCATCAAACGTGGTGTTTGGATGAGGAGGAATGACAAAAATATGTCCTCCACGAGTTTTCAACTGTCCGACCCGTGCATTTGGATCTGGGGGAACTGGAGGACCAGCCGGTTGAGCGGGTGGTGGGGTAGGTACTTGTCCGGCAGGATCTGCTGGCGGTGGAGTTTGAGGTGTTTGTGATGCTGGATCTTGTGGTGAGACAGGCGGTTGCCCTCCAGCAGGATTTTCGTTTGGATCTGCTGGTGGCGGAGTTGGTGGGACGGATTGTTCAGCCATTTTTATTGAGGATAAAAATTTTCAACCTTTAAACTAAGCGGTTTACGCTTTTTTTGCAACTTTTTTTGCTGCTGTTTTAGCCGGAGCTTTTTTAGTGACAGTTGTTTTTTTAGCTACCGGTTTTTCTTTGTCCGCCGTAGCTTTAGCGGAGGGGGATGGAGCTGCTTTTTCTGCCTTTGCTTCCGTTTTCTTTGTTACTGGTTTGGCTGCAGCTGCTGCAGCACCAATTTTTGTAATTTCTACGACCGTGTAGTCTTGTCGGTGTCCTTGTGTCCTTCGATATCTTTTCCGAGGCTTCATTTTGAAAACCCGAATTTTTTTTCCACGTCCGTGTTCTACCACTTTTGCCTCTACCGTGGCACTGAGGAGAGGAGCTCCAATCTGGCACTTGTCTCCATTTTCTTCACTGATGAGAAGCGTTTCAAATTTTACGGTTTTGCCGACTTCTGCATCAAGTTTGTCCACTTCCAAAGTTTCCCCCTGCTGTACGATAGCCTGGTGGCCGCCGATTTTTACTACTGCGATCATGGTTTTTGAGGTTAAATTCACTGTTTGGAGGCTGGAGACCAGCACTTAGAGGGCCCAAACGAGTGGAAAAGTGGGACGATTGTAGTTATACAAAGGTGTTTGTCAAGGTATTTTATTTAAGCCCCCTTTCGTTAAAGGGGGTTTGGGGGATTTTTTGCACAATCAATCAGTTGTACTCAAAACCCCTCTCATTCTCCCCTTGCCAAGGGGAGAGGAAATTACAGGTAGTCGGTAAAAAGCACTCCCTCCAGATGGTCGTACTCGTGGAGGAAGATTCTAGCATCCCATTTATCGAATTTTCGTTCACACCAGTTGCCAGCTGTGTTTTGCCATTTTACTTTTATTTTTGCGGGACGGGTGATTTTGGCGAATTTGCCAGGGAGGCTGAGACAGCCTTCTTCCATTTCTACGGTTTGTGCTGATTTTTCCAGGATCTCAGGGTTGATCATGGCGATGATTTTGGGTTTTTTCTTTGTGTTTACGTTGAGGGTGATGAGGATGAGCCGGATATTTTTTCCCACTTGGTTAGCAGCGAGACCGACGCCTTTGATCCCGGTATCTGGATCGGGAGCGGTCATCGTTTCTTCCATTTCAGCAATCAAATTTTCTAATTTTTCATCAAAAACTGTCACCCTCTCACAGTGGGTTCGAAGGATTTCATTTTTGGTGCCGATTTCGATTTTGAACATTTATATTTCGCTTTTAGCACAGGAAACAGTTTTTGCAAAATTTCTGGTGTTTCCATTTGCCATTTCTCTCACTTGCCCCAATTTTTAAATCCCACCCTAAGGAAACAAACGATAAATTTCTCGGCGATGTTTGATTCGGCAAAAAATACACTGACTTGGGGTAATTTTTAAACCAATTCGCCATTCTCCCACGCGAATCCGAAAATAGTTTTTGTGTCCCTGAAGTTTTTTGAGATCTATTTCCAAATCTTTTATTTTTTTGGTTTCAGAAAAAAGGTCGGCAAGTTTGATTATTTCGAACTTTACTCGTTTTGGTGCTTTTTTTAAGTCTTTGAAAAAGACTTTTTTGAAAGAAACTTTCATACTTCAAATAAATTTTGTTCTTTCGCTTCATCAAAAGAAATTTTCTCATCCTCTTCAGATTCCTGCATAAAACTTCCTAAATTACGATCAGCCACCATCTCAAAAGCCTTCACTACTGATCGAGAAATCAGCATTTGTAATTGATCTTCTGTCATTTCCTTTATTTTCATCAACACAAAATTAAGAAAATATCCTCTAAATGTCAAAAAATTAGACTCAGATTTTACATTTTCCATTTTCCACTTTTAAAGCCAACTCTTCTTTACAAAAAAAGTCTTTTTATTAGCATAAAAACAAGAATAAATGATGTGTTATGGCAAAAATAGAAAAAGTATTATTGACCTTGTTAAGTGGCACATCAGATAACAACATCATTTTTGAAGATATTGCAGTGTTATTGAAAAAGCTAAATTTTGATCTCAGAACGAAAGGAAGTCATCACATTTTTACCAGAGAAGACGTAGTAGAAATCATAAATCTTCAGCCGAAAGGCAACAAAGTTAAGCCTTATCAAGCCAAACAAGTGAGAAATATTATTCTAAAATATCATTTAAATTATTCAAAATCATGAATCAAAACAAGTATGAAATCATCATTTATTGGAGCGAAGAGGATCAATCTTTTATTGCCGAAGTTCCCGAGTTGTCGGGATGTATGGCAGATGGAAAAAGTCAACAAGAAGCATTGCAGAATGCAGAAATTATAATTCAGGAATGGATAGAAACAGCACAAGAGCAAGGGCGAGATGTTCCTGCTCCAAAGGGAGAAAAATTGGTTTTTGCCTAAAAAATTAGCAACTCTGACCTTCCCAAATCCCCTCTTAGGTTTTTGAAGAGAAAAAATAAGAATCCTGTTTTTAGTATTTCTACTTTTCCATTTGCCATTTCTCGGCATAAAATTAGATTCAATTTTGATG
The DNA here is from genome assembly GCA_964344775.1 of uncultured Candidatus Peribacteria bacterium. GTDB lineage: Bacteria > Patescibacteriota > Gracilibacteria > UBA4473 > UBA4473 > CAYFMH01. The sequence continues at coordinate 5,669 of CAYFOO010000014.1, read as the reverse complement.
GTTTTCTTCGCCTACAGTTGATGGGATGATTTATCTCCAATTTGTAATTTGTAATTCGTCATTCGTAATTTGTAATTGCCCAATTGATAATTGAAAAATGAGTACCCCCGTCCAACGCCAGTACGACCAACTCAAATCTGAGAATCCCGATGCGGTACTTTTTTTCCAGTTGGGGGACTTCTACGAAATGTTTCATGCAGATGCGATACTCGCTTCTCGAGTGCTGGGGATTACGCTGACGGCTCGTCATCGAGGCACCGAAAACGAAATGCCAATGTGTGGATTTCCGATTCATGCCCATGCGGATTACCTTGAGACGCTCGTTTCTGCTGGCTACAAAGTAGCCGTGGCTGATCAGATTGAAGATCCGGGAACCAAAAAAATCGATCGAAAAATCACTCGGGTGATCACTCCGGGGACGAATATGGAAGCCGAAAATGCGGAGAAAAATACGTTTCTGGCCGCGATCATTCGAGAAAAAGAACACTTTGGTCTGGCTTTTTCTGATCTCTCGACCGGAGATTTCCGGACGGCCATTTTTACCGATGAAAAAGGATTTTTGGATGAACTTTTTAAGATTGCTCCGCAGGAAGTTTTATTGACTGAAGAACTTTTTGCTGATGAGAAGTTCTGTGAAAAAATTAAAGGTTTTCATCTCACCGTACGAAAAAAAGTGACTGAAAAAGAAGGGGCCTCCACGCTGCAAGATCACTTTGGGGTTTCGACGCTCTCTGTTTTTGGCATTGAAAAAATAAAAGTGTTGATCGAGGCGGCGGCTCTGGTTCTCCAATATCTCGAAGAAACCCAAAAGACAGATTTGTCTCACATCACGAAACTGACTCGATACTCCACCGACGAAATCATGCCATTGGATGCACAAACCATGCAGCATTTGGAGATTTTTGCACCGCTGCGAAACGACGAGAATTCTGCGACGCTTTATTCTGTTTTTTCCAAACCGTTCACGGCGATGGGGGGACGAAAACTCCGGCAGTGGATTGCCAATCCTCTTCTTTCCGCGGAAAAGATAAACCGGAGATCGGAAGTTGTGGCAGAAATTTTTGGCAACCTTTCTCTGGCCGAGGAATTACAAGAAAAGCTTAAACAAATTGCTGATCTCGAACGAATTCTCTCCCGGTTGGTGACCAACCGGGGAAATGGTCGAGACCTGGCTTTTTTTCGGGACAGTTTTACCGTTTTTTCACCTTTGGCAAAATGCTGTAAAAATGCAAAATCTGAAAATCTGAAAAATAAAGCTGCTGTTTTTTCCGGCTTTGAGGATCTCCAAAAAGAGCTTGAAAAAGCCCTTGTTGAAGTGCCGCCATTGGAGATTACTGAGGGAAGTATTTTTCGAGATGGGTATGACGTGAAGCTCGATGAATTTCGTCGTTTGACGAATGATTCTGAGCAGTGGCTGGCTGATTTTCTCGAACAAAAAAAGCAAGAATCCGGAATTCAAAATCTGCGAATAAAATATTCCAAAAACTTTGGGTTCTGCATCGAAGTTTCTGCGGGTCAAAAAAACAATGTGCCGGAGTCTTGGGTTCGTCGGCAGACTTTGGTCAATGCCGAGCGATTCACCACTCCCGAGTTGGCCGAGTACGAAGAAAAATCTCTTTTGGCTCAATCTCAGGCCTTTCAGCTCGAACACGAGATGTTTCACCAGCTGCGAGAAAAAGTGTGTCAAAAAACGAAAGAAATCCAGGAAGTGGCTCGCGTGATTGGTGAAATTGATACCCTTCTCGCTTTTGCTCGTACGGCTGAGAAGTGGCGATGGAATCGGCCGGAAGTTTCACAGGATTTTGGCAAATTTGAAATCGAAGGGGGACGACATCCGGTAGTAGAAATGCTGCTTGATACCAATTTTATCGTCAATGATTTACGGATGGATGGAAGTTCATATTTTCACCTCATCACGGGACCAAACATGGCCGGGAAATCCACTTTTCTTCGTCAGAACGCTCTCATTATTCTACTCGCTCAGATTGGTTCTTTTGTTCCGGCTAAATCTGCCAAACTGGGCATTTTTGACCGAATTTTTACCCGTGTGGGAGCATCAGACAATCTCGCAGGAGGGCAATCCACCTTTTTCGTAGAGATGATCGAGACGGCGACTATTTTGAACTCTGCCACCGAAAAAAGCTTCATTATTTTGGATGAAATTGGTCGGGGAACCTCCACTTTTGATGGAATTTCAATCGCCTGGGCGATCACCGAATTTTTACATGGAAAAACAAAGGCCAAAGTACTTTTTGCGACCCACTATCATGAACTGATCGACCTGATTGAAGATCTTTCGAATGCTGCCAATTTTCACATTTCTGTGGCACAAAACAAAGATGGAATTGTTTTCCTTCGAAAAATTTTATCCGGTGGAATTTCTGATTCTTTTGGGATCGAAGTGGCAGCTTCAGCAGGCTTGCCACGAGAAATGATTCAGAATGCTCGAGATATTCTTCAGCGGCTAGAATCAGAAAATCTTATTCAAAAACCAAATCTTTTTTCTGCTCCGCGTGTACGAGAAAAAGTAGTAGAAATAGAAAAAAAATCAGAAGTTGAAGCACTTCTCGAAAAACTAAATCCGGATGAGATGAGTCCCAAGGAGGCGTTGGAAGCAATTTTTGAAATGAAAACAAAAATTTGATTTTTTAAATGAAATCCGATAAAAGTCTTCACTAGCGGAACTACACAAAAATGGACGAAATAGTACTTATCTACTGCCCAGATTGTCGAGGAAAATTCGATATGGAAATCTTTGATTTAGAGGAGGGCGAAATTATTGAGTGTCCGCTGTGTATGGGAGAGATGGAAGTTTTACAAATGGATCCATTCCGGGTCTCAATTTTTTTGGAAGAGTAAAAACATGTTCAACCGTTCATCCTGATGAACGAATGCTTTTTTGTTTAAAATTTATTAGTAGTTTTCTATAATTTTTAATGTAATCTGATCATAAATATGTGGCAGTTTTTCTGTCCAAAATGGAGCAATTTTTATACTTTTCACGTCTTCAATTTCTGGGTAATTTGTCAGGAGATTTTTTACTTCGGCGGGAGTTTTATCCGCGATTTCTTTTTTGAGATCTCGTTGCCAGGCGAGAGCAAATCCCCGAGAAGAATTAAAATCCAAAGTCTCCGTTCCAAACATAGAAACTGATAATTTTACCCATTTTTCTTCCAGTAATTTTTCTGATTCCATTACTCGATATTGTGCAGAATTTTCATCCATTCGGATGAGTTTTTTTCGATGATCTTGGGTCGCTTTTACTTTTTCCGCCAAAAAATTCACCACTTCCGCCTGATCAAAAACAAGACCCGAGAGTTTCATCTTGGCTGAAGCCTGGAAAGTTTGAGCTTCTTTTCCGATCAAATGTTCTGGGAAAAAAATATCGATTAATTCCGACTGCATCAGTTCTCGACGATCAAGAAAAACGTATTTTTTTCCTTCTCGCATTGAGCGTTCGTTCATTTCTTTTCGAAGTTTTTCGATGGCCCTAGTTCGAAAAATATCATGCATGATTTCTTGAGCTGATTCGAAATCTTTTTCATTAATGAAATAGTGTGTAAGCGTAGATCCGCCTACAAGAGGGCCTTGGTTTGCCTTGGCATAATATAACTCTCGAGAGTCAGCTCGAAGTGCTGGGAAAAAAAATTCAGTTCCGGCTTCAATATTTCCTCGTTCTCCGATAGGATTTCCTTTGGTGTCATACTCATCAGCTACAATTTCCACTTGAATCGTCCCTGGTTTATCACCTTGTTTCGGGGGGATAGTTACTTCTCGGTTAAATCGAAAAATTGCTCCCTCATCGGTAGATAAACGAGAAGGGATGAGGAATTTTGGTTCCGTAGTTTCATTGAAAAGTGTTACTCGACCTCGGGCATTGGTCAGATCGTAGGTTCTTTCAGTTGAAGGAAAAGTTTCATTTCCAGCAACTTCTGTTTCTACAAAAATCCCCGAGACAGTAGGAAGATTTTCTTCTTCCTCAGGGATAGTAGCTTCTGGGAGGGCGACAATGATATTTTGTGTAATGGGGACAGCGGATATTTTGGGTTTGATGGTGATGGTTGCACGAGGGGAGATCCACAGGAGTATGCCGATCAGGAGCAAAATAAGTACCAAAAATCCAAAGAAAAAAAGTCCGCGAAAAGATTTTTCACCAGCGATTTTTTGCATGGAAAATTCTGGTGGTGGAGTGTTTTGTTTTTTTTCTAAAGCTCCTGATTGTTCTTCGAAACCTGTGTTTTTTTCCGCAAACACTTTTCCCAAAAAATCGTCCAAATCACTGGTTTCCAAATCCAACAATTTTTCCGGACATTTGGCGGACACTTCGATTCCCTGAGAGATGATAATATCTCGGACCCATTTTTGGAGAGTAATGAAACTCACTTTTTTTTCAGCTTTTTCTGCGGTAGATTTTATTTTTTTGAGATTAGCAATCTCTGCCAGAAGAGGAAAATTCCGTGGACAACAAAAAACCAATTTGCTTGTTTTTGATGTTTGAATTGCTTTCAAAATATCAGCTAACGTGTTTTTTTGTTTGAGTTGGATTTTTACAATTTCGTCTGAGGAATCCATTGAGAAAAAGGTACGAAAAAATGTAGGAAATTCAAGGATTCAATGAAAATTAAAAAATAGATTAAAAAATAATGTATTTTTTATTTGACAAAGAGATAAAAGGGAGTACTAATGAGGCGAAAAAAGGAGCCTCAGGGGTTCGGTAAAAATAAAAAAAGAAGTTTGGGGAGTATGTTTTGTAAAAATTAAAATGACTTTAGCTTTAACAGAACCTTTGCTTGAGAATATAATTCCTAACACTGTGTTGGTAGTAGAAGGAGACGCAGCACAGAGGGAGTGTATTGTTGAAAATATAAGAGCTGCCTGGGTAGATGAGAAAGGAGAGAGTTTGGTAAAAGTACTAACTGCGAGCACAAAGAAAGCTGCTTTGAATGTTTTGAAAAAAGATAAACATCGCTCTATCAGTGCTATTATATTAGATTCTACATTGGAAAAAGATGAGCAGGGAGGACTTGAACTCCTAAAAGAATTATGTGGAACTGAAAGAGAGCATCCTACGGTGTTTTTCACTGCTAATGTTGATGGAGCGATTATAGTAGAGGCAATTAAAAATGGGGCCGGAGAATATTTGGATAAGAAAAAATTACTGCCAGAGGAGCTTTTGGAATCAGAAGGTGCACCCTCTACGGAACTAATAACGATAAATAAACCGCTCCAAGAGGCATTAAGAATTTCTGTCTCTTCCGCCATACACCAGTTTTCTTGCCAAATAAGAGAACGGATTCATGCACAAATTGTGCATGCTCAAGCAGATATTTTGGTAAATGCTGCCAAGGCTGATTTCTTAGAAGAAAAGATACAATATGCTTTAGAAAGGAGCCTCCAAATAAAATCCATGGGTGTTTTGCCAAAAGGAAGTGTGGCGATTGTCAGAAAAAATCCTGATGGAACCAAATCTTTGATACGAATTGCAGAATTTAATTTGGGAAAATTAACTGAAGGGGGATATTGTCCACAAGTAATAGAAGATATTACACAATTGGATTGTCATTGCCCAAGAGCGGCTCTTCAAAAAAGGACTATTGATGTTCCACATCTTTATCTTAATGAAGGTGATTGTATGGAGGGGGGTGTTTGCGAGCTACATGAAGTTAAAT
>CAYFOO010000013.1:0-28055 GCA_964344775.1 uncultured Candidatus Peribacteria bacterium | reverse complement strand
ATAAAATCTCTTATTTCGCAAAAATTCCAAATTATTAAAGCGGCTTAGTATAAATGCACAAGACGAAAATGGAATGCTGCTAATGAACGGAAAAGAAATAGAAAAAATGCTTTTGAAAGAATGTCCTGATGATTTAAAGGAAGAGGTTACTGACTACTTGCCATACCAAGAAGCTATGAATGTTTTGACAGAAGAATTTTTGGGACGAGAACAAGAACCTCGTTACCATTTTTGGATACGTGAAATAGTATCCAATACTTCAGAGAATTTTCCTGATTTCAATGTAAACTTCGTCACCGCTGTCGGTAGTGCATTAGATATGAAACACGGAATTGACGGTTATTTTTTATTCGAACACAAAAAAACAAAACAACGCTACATGGTGACCATTGACCTCACAGTGAATCCGGAAAAAGAATCACACAAGGCTAATTTAATAATTAATCCTGCCGGAAGTACTGAAACCGGAATGGCTCCAGATACTGTCTCAGGAATCGTTTCAAACTTAGAAAGAGAATTGCAAAATCAATTAATCAAACACCCGATAGATCACAGTCGAACTGTTGTAGATTTTTCTAATCGAGTAAGTTCTGACGTTGGAGGAGTTATTTTAAACAAGCCAAAAAGGCCAACTCTAACCTTGGCTTCAAAAAAAGAAGCCGCCTAACTCCTGCAACTCTCCACGATAAACTTCTCAATTGCCAGAGCCAGTTCTGTATTATCATCCGTCGTCATAAAGACTCCCCCCGTCTTCATCCGACGATCAATTTGGAAAAGCGATTCGTACATTTTTTTGATCTGTGCACGGGAGAAATTCTTTGTGAGGGGGATAGTTTTTTGAATGACAAATGGATGAAGTTTAGTCGAAGAAGTGATTTGAGATTGTGGTAAACTCTGATCCAGAGCACTCCGCAACTGGGCATGGATCCGAACTTCTCGATTGATCATCGCCAAGATCTGATGGACTGGCTCTCCCGCATGTAGCAGAATTCGGAAATCTTTGATCGCCCCGGTGATGTTTTTTTTGCTTAAATTTTCGAGAAAACTCCAGATGATTGTCTTCGGATGCGGGATGGTGAGCTCTTTTATCAATGCTTCCGTGATCACTCCATCTCCAGCAATGATGAGCTTCTCAATCTCCCGAGAGAGATTCCAGAGATTTTCTCCGCATCGAAAAAGCAGGATTTTTGAATCCCGGTGATCAATTTTCCCACCTTTTTTTTCGGTATAATCTTTGATCCAGTGGAGCAGATTGGCTTCATCCAGGGGCTCAAACGTTTCTACTTTGGCATGAGCCAGAAGAAATTTAGAAAACTTTAAACGCTTATCCAAACTTGGTTCAACTACAAAAACCGTCACAGACTCTGCAAACTCTGGTAGTTTTTTGAAAAACTCAGCCTTTTCGGCCGTTTCAAACTTTTCTGGTGTCCAAAATCCCTCGAGAAACACACATCGACGCTCCCCAAAAAGATTGGGTGTGAGTACAGAATTTTCTACATCTTCAAAAGAATTATCGGTTTCAAAAACTTCAATCTCTCCGTTCGGATATTTCCCTCGAAATGCTTTTTTGTAGAATCTCACCCGTTGACACAGACGGAAATCATCGGCACCAGTGAGAAGTAGTAGATTTGGAATCATGAATTTAGGGATTGGTATATAGTATGTGGTATATGGGATTTAGTTTTTAGACTTGGCAGTTTTTATCAGGCCATTCAGAAGTTTATGAACTCGAATAGTTTTTTGAGCTATTTTTTCAAACTTATCCTTCTCAAAATATTCAACATCTTTTGCAATAAGAAGTTGATTTTGTAATTCAAGCAAAGAACTTCGCGAAAATGAATAAAATTGAGTTTTTTCTTTTTGTGATTGGCGACCGAAACCTTCTGAAATATTTGAAGTGATGGAAACTGCTGCCCGCCTCATTTGGCTTGTTAACCCAAATACTTCCTCTTTGGGAAAGGTCTTTGTGACTTTATAAACTTCAACAACAAGCTTGTGTGCTTCCTGCCAAACTACTAAATCTGTAAACGAAGAGATTTTTTCAGAATTATTCATTTTTCCCCACATACTATATACCATATACTAGATACTAAAATCTACCCTTTTAGCACCTTAACTTTCCTTCCAACACCATCATCCCCGTGCTCCAATCGAATAACAAATTTCTGTCCCGTAAAACTTCCTCTTGTCCCCTCCGGCAATCTCTCCGGCCACTCCACAAAAGATGATGTTTCTAAATCTTCTGCCACCTCGTGGAGTCCTCGAGAATAAAAATCCTCTGGTTTGAGTCGATAAAAATCAAAATGGGCAAATTGTCTTTTTTCTGGACACCGGTATTCATTGACCAATGTGTAGGTAGGCGAAGGAATTTCATTAGAAATCCCAATACTCCAAAGCATTTCTTTGATAATAAAAGTTTTTCCGACTCCCAATTCTCCCTCGAAAAAGACTGTAAAATTAGGAGTTTCTGACAAAAACTCTTTCATAAAATCCTGAGCAAATTTTTTGCTCATAAATTCATCCGGAATATTTTTTTTGCAAATCACTTCCATTTTTTTAAGTTTCTTTTACACTGCGTTCACACTATTTGAAAAATATGAAAATTCAATTTTTTAGAGGAAACACATTTTCGATAGAAGGCAAAGACGCCAAAATGGTGTTTGATCCGGAGAAAGACTTTTCCAATTCAGTAGATTTTGTGACCAACTCAGGACAAGCTGATGTCTCAGGGATAAAGGAGTCTAAAAAAATACTTACTCTTCCTGGAGAATTTGAGATTTCTGATATCTTGGTAAATGGATACTACTCCAACGGATTGAAAAATGTGATTTTTAAGATATCTGTCGATGATGTTTCTTTTGCTCATTTCGGAAATTTGGAAGATGTCCCGGAAACAAAAGTTTTTGATAAATTAGGAGAAGACATCGATGTGGTCATCGTCTCCCTTAGCGAAAAATTTAATGAAAAAAAAGCCAAGGAATTGATCGAACAGATCGATCCACGAATGGTACTTCTCGGAGGAGATCAAACTCTTTTTCCAAAGATGGTCGAGAGTATGGGAGCCAAAACGGCCGAGGAAAATCCAATGAAACTCGTCCGATCGCAATTGTCTGAAGAAAAAACGGAAGTTTTGATTTTGCCGGTCTAGTCTAGAAGTAAAAAATAGAATCTTTTGACGTACTATTATTTTTTTCTACAATCCTCGGGCTCTTTTGGGATTTATCCAAAATTTAATCTAAAAAAGAAAAACTTGGACAGATTAAATTTTGAGAGGCAAAGACGACGAAATAAATGGAGTTTTTCACGGCAGTGAAAACGAAATAATGAAGTCGGCTTCGCCGACCGCCACGGTAGCTCAGTGGTAGAGCAATGGACTGAAAATCCATGTGTCGGTAGTTCAATTCTACCCCGTGGCACCATCATTTAAAAAGTAAAGTAATAGCGATTACTCTGTTTTTTGCTGGGCAAAAAAAAGAAAGGTTCTTATAATCCATCTGCTTAAAAATAAAACAAAATGGACCAAGAAGAACAAAAAAGAATTTTTCAAAAAAACTGGGAAAAAAATGTAAAAAAGTTTGGAACAAAAAGCTGGCAAGCAGACCCTGATTTTTTGTACTTCGTAGAAATCCCGATTGAAAAAACCTGTACCACGAAGCTAGAAAAAGAGTTGGCCTCACTAAAGTCATCTGTAAAATCGGCCGAAATCATCTGGACACTCCCAGAAAACTGGCACGTTACTCTGGCTTTGCCAGGCAGGTTGGGAGTTCATTTCCAGGGAAACGATGTAAAGTTTATGAAAAAAGAACTCAAAAGACTTTGTGGGAGTTTTAAACCATTCGAAATCACTTTTGGGGACTTAAATTGTTTCCCAGAAGTTCTCTTCCGAGAAGCATATGACGAAAAAGGCACACTTTATGATTTTCACAATGCAATTTGTAAATCCATCCCCTTCGCTCAAGACCCCAAATATCAACTAGACAATTTTCTCCCTCATCTCTCTTTAGGCTATTTTTTAGGAGGTACTACTTTTTTATTTTCAGAATTTGAACGAAAGCTCGGAGAAATAACAATGCCGGTAAATAAAATTGTTTTCGGAAAAGCCAGAAATGCAAAAGGGAAATATGAAAAAAAAGAAATAGAAACGTTTGGATTAGGCACAGAAAAATAAAATCATAAATATTTGACAGGGATTTTTTTTTAAGTAGAAATGGGCCAGAAATAAAAATAAAAAGATAAAAAAGGAAAGTTCATTTCTTTTTGTCTTTTTTTTTAAAAAATTTTTATGAAAAAAATTACCACTTTTGGCCTCGGTATTGTGCTTATCCTCTCCGGGATTATCCCTGCCTCTGAAGCCTCACGAGATGCTTATTATTCTCAGGCGTACCTGGGAAAAGGAAAATTAGGAAAGAACCGACATTTTTCCGATCGAAAAGGTCCTTTTCGATACCAGATCCCACAGAAGTACAAAAGAACAAAAACTGGGCGGAGAAATTATTGGCTTTCACATTCTCGTTATGGAAGAAAACCTTACCTTTCTCAATATCAAAGAAAGGCTCTAGGAAGAGTACAAATTATAAAAAATAGACCAGAACTTCTAGAAACTAAAAGATTTGAAACGCTCAAAAGACGAGGCTACACGATCGATATTCCCTCCGGTTTTCGGAAAGGAAAAGATGGGATGTACCGAAATCGAGCTTCTTCTTTGGTTTTCCGAGTGGTAAAAACACCGGAAAAATATCAATGCGTACAAGGCAGTTTTGAATTTTGTGCCAGAGATTTGGGAAAAGATTTCCGGTCTTCTCAAAATCTCCCACGAATCACAAACTACCGAAAAGAAACAAAATATCGACAAACGCGGCAATCAAATTTCTTGAAATTCCCGACTTTCACTGAAAGTTTCAAAGGCAACTTGTTTGGCTCAGAAAACGTATACTTCATCTTCAACGCCTTTGATCCGCGAGATGGATCGGTGTTTCGGATAGAAGCTGTAGCCAACGCCAGAGCAGAAAAATCTGCTGCTCAAATGATGTTTGGCGTGTTTGAAAGTTTTAGGTTCTAACCTTAATAAAATTACTCATTATTTCATTACTCATTAATCATTAAAAATGAAAAAGTTTATTCTCCTAACGGCCGGTCTCTTCCTTATTTCTGAAAGTGTAATCCCTATCTCGGAAGCTTCTCGAAATGTGTACCACATGTATCTACGAAGCAGAGTTGCTCCCGCAAAAGAAGTGAAAATCGGAAAAAAACGACATTTCTCAAAAAGACGATATGGGTTTAGTGTAAAAAGAAGTGCACAAATGTTTGCCAGAAGCCAAGATATTGCACCTGCCTTCGCTTTCGAATCTTCTGAAGCTGTGCCATCGACCATCAGCACCACACCAAACTGGAAAGAACGAGTACGAAAAGTTCGAAGACCAAGATTTGATGCAAAAGATATGAATGTCATGGAAACGTACGAAAATAACCGATTCTCAATCTCTATCCCAAAAGGATGGCAGCCACGGGATGTGGATGAAGTAGCAGAAGCACATCTATTTAAAAATCCTCTCTACAAAGGATACAAAGTATCTGTGAAATATCTGGACGATGATTGTCACGGTGGCGGATTCACAGCCTGTGCGATCGATATCTCCAAATCTGAGAACCGACATCACAACAGCAGTCGACTTTTTCCGACGAGCAAGATGGAACGGCAGGCACGGGGAAGAAACACGGTTCTCAATTCCTCAGAAAAAACCGCTACCTTGACCGAAACCTTCTACGCCACGACAAACGGAGACAACGAATACATGATCAGTCGACACTTCGTGCAGGAACCAGAGGGTGGAGTCTTCATGATTGAAACACAAACCGACAGCCACCTCGCCAACCAATTTGTTTTCATCTCAAAAAGAATCTTTGATTCTTTCCGGATTTTTCAGGATTTTGAGGAGAGTTATTAATTCAAAGTCATTCCGGCTTCAGCCTTCGCCAAGGCTTCGACAGGCAGGTGACCGGAATCTTTCGCTGGAGAAACTATGAGTTGCTTCTAAACCTTTTGTCTGTGCCGCTAATAAAACATTTAGGTTCAATCTACAAGATTGAACCAGCCAAGGTTCTAAGTTCTAATAACTAAGCTCTATTTTGTCACAATAATCTTGTGCCGTTCTTCCGAAACCACTCCATTCGGATCTTTGATTTTGAGGAGGATTTCATATTCCCCTGGATCTTCGTAGGTGTGCTGTGGGAGGAACTTGGTCGACACACTTCCATCTCCGAAATCCCAGAAATACTGGGTAATCGTCCCCGTAGAAGCGGTTGGATTGAAGTTTACCTTGAGCGGTGCAGCCCCTCCCTTTGGTTCAAAAGTGAAATCCGCCACTACCCCCTCCGCTCTCGCAGAAATTAAAATCTCTGTCGTGGCACTTTTACCAGTGGAAGTCAGAATGGTAAGTTTGACCGGATAAATTCCTACTTCCAGAATCTCGTAGGTAATCTTTGCCCCATAATGCACCGGATCCCTTCCTGGCAATTCCCACACATAATCAATTATTTCTCCGCTGTCGGTCGCAGATCCAGATCCATCAAGTTGTACTCGAAATGGGATCGCTCCTGCTGGCGGGATTGCTACGATCTTTGCCCGTGTCCCCGGAGGCTGGACAAACACTTTTTGGATCTTCTCATATTCGTCTTCATCAGAATCAATAATCTGTAACTTCACATCGTACTCCCCTGGTTCTCGGAAATTGTGTTTAATTGTTTCTCCGGTTTCATCAAAGATTCCATCATTTTCAAAATCCCATTTCCACTCAACGATATTTTCGATGATGGAGAGAGAAGCATCAAAAGTCACATCCAATGGGGCCTCCCCAACCAAAATTTTAGTCCTTTTGTCAGGAACAGGAGTGGTTTTGATCAAAATATCGCCTTCTTTTTTCCTTTTAGTTACTTCAATAGTTTCGGTGGTTTGTGCTTTTTCTCCCGCTTCGTTTTGAACGGTTAGAGTTACCTCATACTTAGCTGGTTTTCGGAACGTTCGTTGAAACTTCCTCCCAACAAAAATCTTTTCTTCGCCTTCTACTCGCCATTCAAATCGAACGATTTTACCAGTTTTACTAAAAGAAGGAGAACCATCCAAAGTAATCTTGTACGGAGAAAATCCTTCAAATTCTTGTTTGGAAGAAATCTCTGCTCGGAGGGTTTCTTCTGGTTCTGTCACTACGATTTCTTTTTCAGCTACTGCTGTATCATTGTTGGTTCCCGTTACTCGAAGTTTCACCGGAAATTCTCCAATTTTGAAAAATTCTTTTTCTGCAGTAGTTTCTTCATCTGAACGCAGCTCAAATTCTCCATCCCCATCCAAATCCCATTCATAGAGAATCACCTCTCCGTCCGGATCTTTTGAATGAAAAGCATCAAATTTTACTTTGAGTGGAACCGGTCCTGCTTCTGGATCAGCTGTAAAAGTAGGAATCACTCCCTCATTGGCAATGATAACTTCCCGAACAGAAGTGAATTTTTCCTCTTTTTGAGTTCCTGGAGAAAAATAAAAAACCTCTGCACGAACGAGGAATCGTCCAATTTTCAATCCTTTGTCTATGAAACGATGTACCACTCGTGGTCCGGATGCATCTACTTCCCCATCTTCGTCAAAATCCCAATTGATCTGTCGGATGAGAGAAGGGTCAATGGAGGGAAAAAGGTTCGTTCCAATATCAAATTCCACCTTGATCGGAGAAGTAAGTCCGATCACTATCGGTGGATTCGTGAGAATCATAGATTCATCTTCTTTGTAGACTTTTGTCGCTCCGGCATTGGAAATAAGCCAAAAGAACCCCACCCAAAGTCCGCAGACAATGATGAAAATAAGAAAGTTTATTCCAGCTTTTGAGAGTGTCGGCTTCCTGTTTATGGAATTGGCCGGCATCATGATCCATTGGAAAAACCGGATTAAACTAGCGAACAAAAATATCAATGCACCAGTTCCAAAAATACCGTTTGTAACCAGGAGCATCACATCTTTCAAATCTTTTGACTCGATCCCAAGTGTAGCAAAAAGAGGGTTCTCTACATTTCCACTGAGAAGTCCCCAGAGGAGCACTCCATAAAAAACCATCACCAAAACTAGTCCCAAACCTAAAAACCAAAAAAGAAGTTTTTTTGCCCCACTTCCTCCCCTCTTTTTTCCAGCAGGAACTTTCTTCGCTTCTTCTTTTACTGCCTTTTTTGGTTCCTCCTTTTTTTCTTCTTTTTCTCCTGTTTCTAAATCTGATCCAGGCACTACTCCCTCGGTAGACACAATTGGAGAAGTGGGCACTTGAGGACCTTCTTCTTTGTTTTCTGTTATTTCTCCTGTTTCCGGTGTTACTTCGTCCAAATCAAACTCTGGCTCCATCTCTGGTTCTGCTTTTGTTTCTATTTCTGGTTCAGAGGTTTGTGGAGATTGCTCCGGAAAAGGAGTTTTTTCCTCATTTTCTGTCGCTTTTGGATCTTTATTTTCTTCTGCCATTTTTTCAGATTTTTTTTATTATTTTTTGAATTAATCTAAGCTCTAAAAACTTAAGAACTAAAAACTAATCTTCTATTATCTTAATTGTGATGGAATCTGTTGCTTCAGTCAAACCATCAGAGACTCTTAATTTTACTTCATAGATTCCAGGCTCTGGGTAACGAGCTCGAGCGTTTTGTCCCATTTTTTTACGTCCATCCCCCAATTCCCACTCGAACAGAATGGCTTTCATAGTTTTCGCCAATAATTTGGCGTAAAAGAAGAAATTAGTATTTGGCGTTCCAATAATATCCACATTATTCGCTTTTATTTCGGTACATTCAGCAAATCTAGCGATCTGTGCTTCAATTCTTTTTTTATCCGTTTCACCCAATTCAATATTAGTGTCCAAAATTTCAACCAACTGAGTTTCTAGTTTTTCAGTGTCCATTGCGTCACGATCGTTCAAAACAAACCCAATATTTTGATTAAGAGCTTCCATTTCTTTATTTAATGCCACATTCTTAGTTTCATCCAACTCTGTAGAAACGGAAACTTGTTTCCTTTCTTGCAAAAAAACGAGTTGTCGACGCAAAAAATTAGGATTGAGAAAAATAGGTGGTTCACAAAGATCTGTCTCCTTTCGTTCCATTTCCTGCATTTTTTCTTGCTCTTTTTTCATCTGCAAAATTTTATTTTTCAATCGGTCTTTTTCTGCTGGATCAGTAATTTCTTCCAAAGCAGCCTCTTCTGCTTCAATTAATTTTTGGATTTTTTCTTCTGGTGATTCCTCTTCTGAAACGATTTGTAACTGATCATTCTCCAGGGGGCTGGAATGCAAATTTTCTTCTTCAATTTCAACTGCGTTCTCCAATGTGCTTGGTGGAACCGTTTCATCTAAATCAACCACCTGAATCATGACCGTTTCTTCTGTAAAAAGTTTTCCATCAGAAACCTGAATCTTTACGGGATATTCTCCTGGAGCTTCGTATTTATAGGCTACATTTTGTAGGGACGCCTTGGATCCATCTCCAAAATCCCATTCATAAAATAGGCTATCCCCATCTGGATCGTTCGCTTCGATATAAAAAGCAAATTGTGTATCCGTATTCCCTCCAGTACCAGGAACAATGGCTTTGATGGAAACGGTTGGGGGTTGATTTTCTTTTGGAGTTCCAGCATCGATGTAGGGTACTCCGGCGATATTCACCTGACGAACTACTTCTACTGGATTGTTTGTGACGAATCGAGCACTAATCCCATCTTCTACTTGGACTTTTACAATCTGCTTTCCGGGATTTTTAAACTGATGAGAGACGGTAGATTGTGTCCCAATCATTTCTTCGCCTACAAACCACTTGTAATTAAGTGCGTCGCCTTCTGAATCCCTAAACTGTGCGTGAAAAAACATAGTATCATTGGTGGTCCCTGCTGTATTCCCCATGATCATCCCCGTCGGCCTTCTGTTTCCAGCAGTACTCCGTACTACGATGGGTTCGTCAGAGATTTTTGAAGTTTTCTTTCCGTATTCATCGATGGCTTCTACTTTTAGATAATAAGTGTGTTTTCCCGGAAATTGCCAGAGATCAAACATTGCAGCAGCTTTTTTGCCTTCCGGAATATCTTCTTTTTTGATCACTCGCGAGAGAATTACTTTTCCATTTTCTAGAACATAAAAAGTGTATTTATCTACCTCAGAATCCGGATCACTATTAGTCGCTTTCGCTGTCACTGTCACAGTCGGATCATCTGCACTTATTTCATTTTGACTGATGTTCAAATTTCGGATAATTGGTTCCCCTGGCTTTCCTACTGTAATTCTTTTGGTAATACTTCCAGTCCTTTTTCCTTTTCGTACCATCAATGTGACGGGGTAAGTCCCCGGCTTGGGAAAAGCAAATTTCACTCTTTGTCCTGACTTCCTGACTCCTCCAGGGAATTCCCATCCATAGCTCGCTCCATCCACACTTTTCCCTTTGAAATAAACTTCCCTTTCGGCTCTCAGTGCCGCCGCCACATCTCCCCATGGAAGAGGAAGAATGGACAAAAGAAGAATTAAAGAGACAATTTTTTTCATTTAAGGGGAAAATATTTTTTAGTTCTAGATTGGATGTTGGATTTTTGATGTTAGATGTTTGGCTTATTTTCAAATCTTGCCAACATCTTTTACCCAACATCAATCATCCTTTAATTTTGAACTTGTTTATATCTAATTCTCCGTATCAAAATCCGCCGGTAGTCCTTTCTCGGAAATGATCGTGATATTTTGGGTGGCTATCCCCACCGCTCCAAAATTAGTAACCGCTGCCAAAATTATCGGATGTGTGCCTGACTGAGAAAATGTCACTGTGGCTGTTTTTCCTTCTGCACAAGTGGTTTTTGCGGCCGCATCGCAATACCAGAGGTACTGAACAATTGCTCCTACAGAAGTGCGAGATCCAGCAGCACTCAAACTAACTAATTCGTTTACATCAGCCGTAGAAGGAGCTTTAATTTTTGGAGTTATTCCTCCAATAACGATTCTTTTTTCAAAGGTTTTGATGCCCGTGGGAGTTTGAGCAATAGCCCGAATCACTTTTGCTCCTTCTGTGACAAACATATGCTTCACAGTGGCACTTTGATCTTCCATTGTATTTAATCTTTCTTGAACTCCATCTCCAAAATCCATAATCACATCCGCTGGCTGAGAAAGCCCAAAAACAATCCCCTCTACTGCATACTCAGGAGCAACCCAAGTCCCCGCACCGAAGTCTTTGATTTGTGTCCCTTCTTCTCCGTGGATCACAATTGGACTGGTTTCAAATAATTTTTTAAGCGTTTCTTGCTCTGCGGGAGATAGATTACTAGCTCCTCCAGGTCCTCCAGCACCACCGGCCCCACCTCCAGCACCTCCAGGACCACCACCTGCTCCACCAGGCCCTCCAGCTCCTCCGGCAGCACCAGCTCCTCCGACACCTCCTCCTGCTCCTCCGCCGCCACCCCCTCCGACTCCTCCTGCTCCGCCGGCACCTCCACTTCCAGCAGCCCCTCCTCGGTCATCTCCTCCTGTTCCAGCTTCATGAATAACGGTGTTTACAAAAGCAAAGGATCCCAAAGTCACCAATAAACCAATGGTAGAATATTGTAATATTTTTTTGGCTGATTCTGACTGTGCATCTTCTCCATGAGCAGTCACATATAAACCTCCTGCATAGATCAGAGAAGCCGTGGCAGCTAATCCAAGGAAAGAAAGTAAAAAATTAAGAATCTTTAGAATATATCCTCGGGCCGAAGCGTTTTGTCCAATAGTATTGAAATCCCCCTGATAAGACTTCACCTCGAACCGTCCATCTGGACCACGTCCTCCGCCTCGGATTTTATTGAAGATATCATCAAATTGCCCCTGAAACCGTCCTTTGAAAGCATCTTTGAGTCCTCCTCCAATATCACTAAGAGAACCTCCCGTAAGGAGTGTCCCAATCGTTGCACCAGCCATATCTCCCATACTTGGCAAACCAGAAGTAAGATTATTGGCTATCTGCTGACCAATCCCAGCATTTTGAGCATAGGAAATATTATTGATAAATGTCGTAGAAAAAACACTCAACACCACAATCCCGAAGCCGATAATAAATTTTTTGATCATTTGGTAAGCATTATAAATAAATCTGAATTATTATGCCAAATTTTATCCCAATTTGCCAGATCAAAAAACTTATCCTACTGGAGTAACCTTGTCCTGTCCACCGAAGCCTTAGCGTAGGTCGGAAGGTTGCTCCGGCTTTGAAAACAGGATTGGCTTCTGTTCGGTTTTGGCAAAACAATGTCTTTGTGGGCGAGCAAAAAGTTAAAAATAAAGACATTCGAAAAGTCCACTTTTGGAATTTAAATAACAGATTTTCGCTTAATTTGCTCGTTAAAACTAACAAAAAAATTTGATTTTTGTTTCATTTTTCTTATATTCGCCACGCTCTTATTCAAAAAGCATTTGGAAAATTTCCCCCAAAACTTTATCTACAAAGCAAAACCTTGAGGACAGATAAATTTTTGAGACGAGGTATGACGGAACAGGTGGAGCTTTCTGGAAGAAAGCGAAATCAGTAAAGTCCATGCCGAGGAGGGCGCTTAGCTCAGCTGGCTAGAGCATCTCGTTTACACCGAGGAGGTCGAGGGTTCGAGTCCCCCAGCGCCCACCATTCGACTCCCCCGCAAATGCGGGGTCGCTCATGGTCTGCGACCAGATCTGCTAATGAAGCAGGGAGATTAAAATAGAGAAGATAGATATGAGTCGAATGTCCTGAACTTGTCGAAGGACAGACAATATTATTCACATGGCTTATTTTTTTTACCTGGCTCGATGTTCAGATAGTTCGTTGTATGCGGGACATTGTAAGGATGTAAAAAATCGGGAAGAAAAGCACAACAATGGAGAAGGTGCAAAATATACAAGAGCTCGTCGACCAATAAAAGTTGAATATTCGGAAGAATATCCTACTAGATCTGAAGCCGCCAAGAGGGAGTCTCAAGTAAAAAAATGGACGAGAACTAAGAAAGAGAATTTAATCAAGCATGGTCATCCAACTAAGTTTTGATCTGTGTAAATTTTAAATATCCATCCCCGACACCTTTTTACCACTTCTTTTTCTGTCTCATCCCTTTCTCGAAAATTCAACAAAATTTGCAATTATCCGCAACATCATCTAAAAAGAAGGATGCTAAAAATTAATTCACCACTTTGTTTTTCGGGGCTTTTGGGGTATAATAATAAAGAATGAAAACAAAATTAGCCACTTTACTTGGATTTTTCCTTTTTCCATTCACTACGTTTGCGGAAAAGGGAGATGAGGTAAACCTGATTTTTGATGATCGAAATATCACTATCAATTTTGAAGCACAACCAGAGCTTCTGACAAAAGTTCCCAAGCATTTTCTTCGTGTAGGGACTCAAAGATTGCCGGTTGATCTCACGGGTACGCTTTTGGCGAAAGAAAGTGACTTACTTCCAATCGAAACAGAATTCGAAACACAAATCTCAACAAAAGGTCTTCAGCATTTCTTCGAAGATGCTTTGGCTCTGAGTGAAATGGAAAATGCCGTAGAAATTTATGCAGATAAAAATAATAACATTACCTTCGATGGAGTTCCAAAAGAAGGGTACAAAATTGATAAATCTCGTCTCAAAGACCTTCTAGAACTAGCAAGAAAAAGTGAAGATAAAAATGTTCGAGTGCCGGCAAAGAAAAGTTTTTCTCGAGTGGTGGTAGATCCGAAATTGGAAGAACAAGGAATTCAAGAAATCGTGGCTATCGGAAAATCCAATTTCTCCGGATCATCTGACCAGAGGAGACAAAATATCCGTGCAGCAGCTCGGAAATTTAATGGTTACGTTTTGGGAAAGGGGAAGAATTTTTCTTTTAACCATCAACTCAAAAATGTATCTGAACGGGATGGATTTGTGAAAGAATTGGTCATTCTGGGAAATAATCTGAGCAAAGAACTCGGTGGTGGAACTTGCCAAGTCTCCACTACAGCGTTCCGTGCCGCATTTTTTGGTGGATTTCCCATCTTGAATCGTCGAAATCACTCCTACGCTGTCCCCTATTACAAACCCATTGGAATCGATGCCACGATCTATTTGGGGGGGCAAGATTTTGAGTTCAAAAATGATACTCCGGGAGATATTTTGATTCAGACATTTACTGAAGGGGATAATCTCTACTTCGTGTTTTATGGAACCAGCGATGATCGGAAGGTTGTCACTGAAGGCCCTTTTATCTCTGATATCCGGCCAAATACTCGTCCTCCACGAGTCATAATGACCAACACACTCCCTCCGGGAAAAACCAAATGGATCTCTGGATCACATGATGGACTGCACGCCGAATGGGTTCGAAAAATTGAAAAGAATGGACGATGGCAAGAAGAAATTATCACCTCTGATTATCGACCCTGGAGGGCACAGATTATGAAAGGACGACCAAGAGAAGTAGCTGTAGACAGAGGAAACCGAAATTAATTTATTTCCCCTTCAAAACCTCTCTCACCGCTGTATCTAACTGTCGATCTATTCCTTTCTTTCGTTCTTCTGAGGTAGCTTTTGATACTTCCCGATCCGGAGTGACTCCTTTTTCATGAATCCATCGTTTTTTGGGCGTGAGCCACTTGGCGATGGTCAGCTTGAGGGTAGAGCCATTTGCATAATTATTAATTTCCTGAACGGTTCCCTTTCCAGTCGAAGCTTCTCCAATGATTTTGGCAATCTCATAATCCTGAAGCATCCCTGCCAAGATCTCTGAAGCACTAGCCGATCCTTTGTTTTGGAGTACTACTATTTTTCCAGTGAAGTCAGCTAATTCTCCTGTTCGAGATGCTCGATATTCTCGATCCCCATCTTTATATTCTACGGAAAAGATTAATTCTCCCTTATTGAGGAAAAACTCCCCCATATCCACCGCAGAAGTGAGATATCCACCAGGATTATTACGAAGATCAAGAACAATTCCTCTCGGTCGTTTGATCAATACCTGATTTTTCAAAATTTTAGCAAAATCTCGTGCTGTTTTTCGATCAAACTGATGAACTCCAATAATTGGAATTGAGTTTTTCCATTCCAAAGTGATGGAAGGAACGGTAATCTCCCCTCTCACTACTGGGATATCTATTTCGATTCCATCCCGAGTGACAGTTAAGGTAACCGTCGTTCCTTTCGGCCCACGAATAAGATCCACTATTTCTCGAATAGGTTTATCTTCAATTGAATCACCATCTACTTTTATGATCACATCTCCTGGCAAAATACCTGCTTTCTCAGCTGGAGAACCTTTGAGTGGAGCGGTGATAGTGAGACCATCATCAAACATTTCTACATGGGCCCCAATCCCTTCAAATTTTCCATTGAGATCGTCCTTGAACTCTTTCACCTTTGCTGGTTCAATATAAGAAGAGTATTTATCTCCCAAAGCCTTCACCATGGCAGCAATAGCTGCATCTATCATCTCTTTTTTCTTTTTTGTGGTCAGTTGCTCGCTAAATTTGTATCGATCATTGATCGTATTAAAAACTGATTTCAACACACGTCCGTTGGGGATATCAAAACTGGTATCATCTTCTAAATCTCTTCCAGTCAATATTTCAATTTTCATATCTTTTTGTGTTCCTCGTTTTTTTATTTTTGAAGATCTAGTGGATTTTTTGATTTTCGGAGATTTGAATCGACTTTTTTCAAGGCTTGATTTCTTCATCCCGTGGTCATCAAATCGGTAGAGCCAAGTGACAAAATCCCGTCGAGTCACCCGATCAAAAGGCCTGAGTGGATCGATATCCCGTTGTTCTAAAATTTCAGAAGCTAATGCTGCTTCTACTTCCTTTAAATATTTTGCACGAGGAGAAACTCCGGAAATCTTTTTCATGAAAAGTTTTGAATTTTTTTTAGGGGGCAAAATAGCTTTAGTTTTAACAATAGTTTTGATTGCTTGGAGCCGAGTAATTGATTTTGTGCCATCAAAAGGTTCTTCTACTGAAATAAATCCTCGACGAATCGCTTCTCGGAGAAACTGAGCCAACGGGTCATTTTCTTTTATATTTGGGGGAAGAGGAGTCCCAAACTGAGCAGAATTCGGATCAAATCCAGCATCTCGAAGGATCACTTCCCAAAACATCTTGGCAGGCACTGGTGCATCAGGTCGAAAGAATCCTTTATCGGTAAGTACACCTCGGTTTACCAGATTTTCAATAGCCGGAAGCAGGCTAGAATTCGGAGAAATATCACGAAATGCTAGTGTCGACGGAGCTAATACAAAAAGTGCACAAAAAACAGCGATAAATCTTTTCATAGTTCAAAAATAGGTAAGTAAATGATGAAAGAAGTGTAGAGGAAAAAACCACTCGGTCAATTTCTCTCTCGCTAAAAACTTGATATCTAAAAAGAATTCTGCTATAAGAGGAGTCCAAGTATCAGTTTTCAGGAAACAGGGAACAGGGAACAGGTATTAAAAAGATAATGAAAATTAGAAATTAGACCTGAAAAATTGTTTAGAAATTAAAAATTTTGAATTGAATTACCATGCACAACGTCATACTTATTGGATTTAGAGGCTGTGGAAAAACTACCTTTGGCAGAGCTTTGGCAGAGCTTGCTCAACAACCATTTGCTGATCTAGATGAGCAAATTGAATTCTTCTTGGGTGAAGATATTTATCAGTTTGTAGAAAAACACGGTTGGCAGGTTTTTCGAGCAGTAGAACAAAAAGTGACACATGATTTTTGTCGAAATTTCTCTGGAATTTTAGCTACCGGTGGAGGAACACTAGAAAATTCGAAGAATCTTCAAAATCTGGAAAAAGGTGGAAAGTTTGTGTTTTTGAATCCGGATTTCAGTGATGTCCGTCGATATTTATTGAAAGATACAACACGCCCACGACTCAATCCGGATGTTCCTCATGCACAAGAAATCGACCAACTCTGGCAACAAAGAAAAGGAATTTATCAAGCTATCGCTCAAATAGAAGTCACTCCCGAGCTGGAAGGAGATCCCAAAACAGAAGCTCAAAAAATACTCGATTCTTTTCCTCATGGATTCTTGCCTCCTGTCCCACCAAACAGAAAGGTGGCCATCCTGGCCTCCGGAAATGGGACAACTATGCAAGGAATTTTTGATCAGCAAAAAACCGGACGAGTTCCGAATGCTACTTTTGATCTTTTTATTACGAATAAGCCAGACTGTGGAGCTCTGGAAAAAGCGAAAAAAGCAAAGATTCCAAATATTGAAGTAGTAGAATCACAAAAAGGCATGGACCGTGAAGAATACGATCGACAAATCATCAATATTCTCCGAACACATCAGCCAGATATGATTCTCTTGGCTGGATGGATGCGGATTTTTTCAAAGCTCTACTGTGATCAATTCGGAAAAATTAGCTACAATGTCCACCCATCTCTATTACCAAAATTTGCCGGGCTAATGGCAGATGAAGTACATGAAAAAGTGCTCGATCACGAAGAAAAATACACCGGTTGCACCATTCACCGAGTGAGTGAAGAAGTCGATGGTGGAGAAATGGTACTTCAACGAAAAATTCTCGTGGATCCGGATGATGAGGTAGAAGATCTGCGAAAAAAAGTGCAAAAACAAGAAATCCTTGGATTTTGTGAATGGCTGGAAAAAAGATAATAAAAAAACTGTGAAAAAGGTAAAAAATTCACAGAATTTGACAGGAGGTATGTTTAATTATAAAATATTTTTATATTTAATTGTTAAAAAATGAAAAATTCTCCCAACATATCGCCATCTCCTATTGTTGGACCTGTTTATCTCCAGCTGGAGACAAGCCCCCATCTTAAACTAGAACTTCCTATTGAACATGGACAATCAGTGGCTACTATGAAGCTTGCTTCCAATCGGGGAGTTGAACTAGGAAAACCTTCTGTAAGTTTTCCAGGATGTCCAAATGAAGGTAAAAATCCTATTTATATTCAAGCACCAAGACAGGTAAAAAGGGTTTTAAAAAAAGACTAGAATCTGAAAAAGATAATTGAATTTTCATAGAAACTAATTATCCTACCTCCGTGAAAAAAATCTTTTTCATTTTTTTAGGCTTTTTTGTTTTTTCCCCGGCAGCTTTTGCGTCCGTGGAGAGTACGCAGATCATCACTTTTCAGTGGGATAAAAAAATTAAAAGACTGAAACCAGTTTCAACTGGTTCAGGAACCGCTATTGATAGAAATTTGGTCCTCACTAATAAGCACGTGGTAGCTGTTGGAGAAAATGATGTTGCTGATTTCATCCTCCTCTGTCCAGCAAAACAGCGTTCAACCCGAGCAGTGGAATGTAATGTTCCAGCCGTAGTAATTTCTGTTCACGATAAATTCGATGCAGCTCTGATCAAACCAATTTCGAAGAAAGTATTTTTTCCACATGTTCGCCTCACCAACCGTATTCAAAAACTAGGAGACCGGATCAGAATCGAAGGATTCCCTGTGGCCGCCATTCAAGGGCTACAAAACTTCGGTGGAAACCAGACTTATCAAAAGGTAAAGGAATGGGTCCAAAAAGGAGGAACTTTGAAAATTGGAGGCGACAAGCTCACTATCACCAGAGGAAAAATCACTGGGGCCGGAACGTTGAAATCTACTGGTGGACAATACTTCCTCACCAATTCAAAAGTAAATTTTGGAAATTCTGGCGGTGCGGCTTTCAATGCTTTTGGAGAATTTATCGGAATTCCTACTTTGAGAGACAAAGAATTTAATGCTTTGATTTTAAAATATGATCAACTCGGTCAGTGGGTTGCAGATAATAAAGATAAAAATCCAGAAATATCACCGGAAGTACTCACTTTTTATAACCGAAATACAAACCCCAAAAATGTGATAAAAACAAAAGAAAGACGCGGTCGAACCTACATTTCAAAAACTTCAAAATCCAAGGTTTCTAGTAAAAGAAAGACAAAGTCTCGACGGTCATACTATCCAAAAAAAAGAAGTACCAAAAGAAGTACAAAATCCTCAAAAAAATACACTACAAAAATAAGAAACAAGAGATACAGTTATGCACCACGAAAAAAAACAACCATAAAAAAGAAGCGAAGAGTAAATACTTATCGGTCAAGGGGGCGTACCTATACTTACCGACGAAGACGATGAAAAAATTTGAAGTAATTGATTTTCCATATTTTTCTGATGAACGAGGTGAACTCATCCCGTTTGAATTGGATGAAAATTTTCCTTTCGTGGTAAAACGAGTGTACCTGGTGACGGCGAAAAATGATCAAATCCGAGGTGGACATGCCCATTTGATCGAAGATGAAATTTTTGTAGCAGCATCTGGATCCATTACTGCATTGGTAAATGATGGAGAAAATGAAGCAGAGATTGTTTTGGATCAAAAAAACAAAGCACTTTTAGTTCGAAAAAATTGTTGGCACGAATTTCATAATTTTTCAGATGATGCAGTGATGTTGTGCTTTTCTTCCACGCATTATCTCTCAGGAGAGCAAAATTATATTGTAAATAAAGAAGAGTTTTTGCAGAGAACAAAGAGAAATTAACAACGAACAAAACCGAATAACGAAGTTCGAAAAACTAATAACTAATCTATGAAAATTTCAATAATTATCCCAACCATTGGACGAATAGAAAAACTAGAAAATGTTTTGAAAGGTATTTTAAGCGGTAAAAATACAAAAAAGATAAATCCAGAAATTTTGATTATTTTTGATGGAGAAAAATCAACAGAATTTTTGGAATTTGAAAAGAAAATCCAGAACAAAAATATAAAATTTCTCGAAGCAGAAAAAAAATCTGGTGCTGCCACGGCTCGAAATATCGGCATTGAGAATGCTACGGGAGAAATACTCGTTTTTATCGGGGATGATACGATCCCTGCTGAAGATTGGCTGGATGAAGTTCATACGTTTCACACAAAACACCCGGAAAAAAATATCGGAATGTTGGGGAAAGTATCCTGGGTGGCCCGATTAGCAAAGGATCCTTTTTATCAATGGATTGAGAATTATCCTCAGTTTGACTTCAAAAATATAAAGAAGAACGGGGCCGATTGGCGACACTTTTATACCTCCAATGTTTCGATAAAAAAGGCTCTTGTAGGGCATGAAAAATTCCCAGAAGCTTTTTCTGGATGGGGATTTGAAGATTCTGAATTTGGATATCGATTGCAAAAAAAAGGACTAAAACTTATTTTTAATGAACAATGCCGAGTCCTCCACGATCATCTGCAGAGCCTGGAAGATGTCTTGAAAAACACGAGAAACAGCCGAAAAAACGCAGAGCTATTTGAAAATTTACACCCAGAAATCAAAATTCTCCCTCGAGGAATAAAATTATTGGGGTTAAAATTAGCAATCTTTGGAGCTTTGATTATTTCTCCTTTTTCTCCAGAAACGTACTGGTGGAAAGAGTGGAAAAAAGCGTGGGTGGGGATGTAGAATGATGAAGTAAGAATGCAGAATGAAGAATTAACTTTTTGAGCTATTTTTTTTAGCAGATTTGATTGATGTAATCATAATTGAGAGAATTTCATTTGTTTCATTTTTCAAATCCTTCACTTTTTCAGAAGAGATAACTTCACTTTCAATTAGCATTTCTATCCAAAAAACCGATTCATCAGCTTCTTCTACAACAATTCCTAGTTTTGCGATAAATTCAGCCTTTGAACGAGCTCGACAAGCAGCTCTATAATTCGCTGCTACAGAAGTTGCAGAACGAATTAGTTGCCTTCCAATTGTTTGAGAAACGACATCATTTGGGAGACTTTTTATTAACTTTATAATCCTCAAAGCAAACTTCTTTGTTCTGTCCGATAAGTCATTTTTCATGTTTAAAAGTTAAAAATTCTGCATTCATAATTCTACATTCATCATTTTTTAAAACTCTCTCCTCTCTGATATTGCACGAGACAATGTCCCCACATCTAGATAGTCCAGATCTCCGCCACTCGGGATCCCACGAGCCAACCGTGATATTTTTCCATTGAAAAATTTCCCTAAATTTTCTTGTAAATATAGAGCGGTCGCATCGCCCTCCACATTTCCAGACATCGCGAGGATGATTTCTTCGATTTCATCATCTTCTTTGATCCGAGCGAGGAATTGTTCGATTCTCAGGTCTTCTGGACGGATCTTGTTCAGCGGAGAAATCACACCGTGGAGGACATGGTAGAGTCCTTTGAATTCATGCGTCCTCTCGAGAGCAACCAAATCTACGGGGGTTTCTACCACACAGACCACGCACTTGTTTCGTCCGGGATTTTGGCAGATGGTGCATTTTTCTGTTTCACAGTAGTGGAAACATTCCGTACATTCTTTGATCGTTCGCTTCAGATTACCGATGTTCTCAGAGATTTTTTGATCTAGTCCTGATTCATTGCGAAGTAACGAAAAAATCAATCGCTCCGCACTCCGAGAGCCGATCCCAGGGAGGTCTGCGAGAGATTCGATGGCGTCAGAAATAGACTGAGGAAGCATCAGGATAATTATCAAAGAACAGAGAATAAAGATCAAATAATTTCTTAGTTTTCTAATAAATTCTTCTGCTCCTCAATCGCGAGAGCTTCCACCACCTTCTCCAGATTTCCTTCGAGAATCCCTGGAAGGTTTGAGAAATTCTGACCAATCCGATGATCCGTCACTCGATCTTGTGGAAAGTTGTAGGTTCTGATTTTATCCGATCGATCTCCCGCCCCGATCGAAGCGAGCCTTTTGGCACCGAGTTCTTGCTGCTTCTTTTCTTCTTCCATGGCGTGAAGTCGTGCTCGGAGTACTTTGAAGGCTTTATTTTTATTTTTGAGCTGAGATTTCTCATCTTGACAGGTAACGACGATCCCGGTGAGCACGTGCGTGAGACGAACGGCTGAATCGGTCGTGTTGACGGACTGGCCCCCACACCCGGAGGATCGAAACACATCCACCCGCACATCAGCTTCATTGATCTGCATTTCAGAGTCCTCAATCTCTGGCATCACGACCACAGAGACGGCAGAAGTATGGACTCGGCCTTGAGATTCCGTGGTGGGGATCCTCTGTACTCGGTGGACGCCGGATTCAAACTTCAATTTTCCATAAGCTCCAAACCCATTGACTCGAAAAATGATTTCTTTGATCCCCCCCTGTTCATTCGGAGATTCAGACATGATTTCTGGCTGGAATTCACATTTTTCAGAAAACCTGAGAATCATCCGACTGATTTCATCAGCAAAAAGAGATGCTTCGTCGCCTCCCACGCCGGCTCGAATTTCTACAATGGCCGGTCGATCATCGTTTGGATCAGTAGGGATCAGGGCAACTTTTAGCTCTTCTTCCACGATTGGAAGGTGTTCTTTGGCTTCGTCCAGCTCCACTTTTGCCATCTCCAGCAGTTCATCATCTTTCTCGGCTTTTAGAATCTCTTCGGCATCAGATTTTTGTTGTGCAAATTTAAGATATTTTTGAGCAATTTCCACCTTTGGCTCGAGAGCTTTCCGTTGCTGTCCAAGTTTTGTAGCTTTTTCGATATCAGAAAAAACATCCGGATCAGCGAGTTGTTTTTCCAGATCTTCAAATTCTGCGATTACTTTTTGAGCTTTTTCTTCCATAAAAATAGTTCTTAGAGCTTCCCACCTTCGTTAGTTTTGAAAATAACTCCAAACTATGGTGGACAGGTAGAACTTAGACAAATCTCGAAAAATCGCAATATAAATTGCTTAATTCCGCCTTCTTCCTTCTCACTTCTGCCTTCCCTAGGGTCGAAATTCAATCAGCCGCAATTTTCGGTTTCCAAATCCTGTCGGTGCAAACTTGAAATCTCCTTGTCGCTGAGAATTCTCCTTTTGAAATCCTCCTAAACTAGAACCATCAGCGAAGTTTACCCTCACCATTCCCCGTCCGATATTCCCATAGAAAAATTCGTCGGCTTTTGGTTTGAGAAACACTCGAAATTCTTTTTCTTCTCCTGATTCAAAATCTTCGTTGAGACCGGTAAATGCCACCTCTCCAGAGACTGGTACATCCTTCACAAGATCAAAATTCTCACCCCTCAGCCGGAGCAAAAAACTACTCTCTGGTCCAGCCTTGCTTCGATCAAAGTTAAATTCAAGTGTCACAGAATGAAGCTTCGCACGATCATCCAAATTGTTTATTATTTCTACTCCTCCTACATCACCCCAGTTGGAATCACGACGAATAACTCGCATTTCTCCATCAGGAACAGCCGTCACTTTCAATTCTTTCTTTACCACGTCATATCCTTGTTTGTAGGCATTGAAATCCCGAGGTTTGATAGCTACTCTTCGAGAGCTCGTTTTTCTGGCTTTGGTCAGATCATTTTGTCGCGAAGTTCCTAATATCCGTGGCATTCCTAAAATCTTAGCCATGAGCCAAGCAGAATCCGCACGTGTCACCTCTTCTGATGGATCAAATGTTCGTTTTTTTATCCGAATAAGGTCATTTTTGACCAGTGCTGTCACAGGCCGAGCAAACCAGATATTGTTTGGTACATCATCGAAATCTGTATCTGGTGTTTCCGGTTCGAGATCAAAAACTCGCATAACGAGCGTTGCCCATTCGGCTTTGTTGAGAGTTTTCCCTGGACGAAAAGTTCCGTCAGAAAATCCCTTGATCCATCCCTGACTAGTGGCTTCGATCACCGCTGGGGCAAACCAGGCCGTCCCTGGTACATCAGAAAAAACACTAGATCCACCCACTTCTTCCGGGTTTATCCCTTTCATACGCAGGAGTAATGTAAGTGCCTCAGCCCTATTAAGTTTTTTATTTGGTCGAAAAGATCCATCTCCAAACCCGGTCATGATTTTTGATTCTTGAACTTTATCCACAGAATTTATTGCCCACTGCGGGATATCTCTATCGTCAGAAAACCGCTTGGCTTCCGTATTATTTATCACAACAACGAAAGAAACTATTCCGACGATCAAAATTTCTGTAATATTTTTCATTTTTCAAAAGATTAAATGCTAAATCGTGCAGGGAAGATAACAAACCAATCAGTTTTGGCAAATAGAAAATCACCACCCTTGTTTATTTATACGCATCTACTCAAAATTTCTTTCAAAAAATATTAATTCCGCATTCCGACTTCTTCATTCCGAGTTCTCTATTGTCTTCTCATGATCAAAAATCCCGTCCCCATCAACATCGCCATCACAAGCACCATCAGGCTCACTACCAATCCGCCACTTCCCACTTTTTCGAGTTTTTCTGCGGCTAAATGAGCTCCTAAAGTCGTTGCTTCTACCGTACGGCTTGGTGGGCCTTCAAATCCATCTACATCAATCGCAAATACTCGGAAAAAGTATTTTTGGCCTTTCTCAAGCTCATCCACATACCACTGTGTTCGATTGTCTGGAGTCTGATTTTCTTGATCGAGTGCTTCTGGATCTTTCCCAAATTCTATTCGGTATTTCCAAATTTCCGTATCATCCTTCGCCGGTGACCAGAAGAGAGTTACTCTTTTCTCGCCTGGTTCAGCAGAAAGATTTGTCACTGCTGTCGGTGGCACTTCAGAGATATTGTCATCCAGAGGATCTAGTGGATCTGTCTCATCTTCCTTACACTCCACTTCATTCGAAACTCCTCCATCATCACTATCATTGGCTGGATCGAGCTGATCTACCAGGCCATTTCCGTCGGAATCGATAATAATGGACTCATATTTATTTTCTACACAGTCTCCATCATCATCTCCTGGCTCTTCTTCGTCGAGAATCCCATCTTCATCCGTATCAAACCCAGTACTACATACACGTACCATAGCCGCTCGAGGTTCGGTAAATTCGTTCCCCAACAGATCCGCAATAGTACAAGTCATCGGATATTTCCCACATTTCGGTGGAGCTAGAGTATCGATGAGGAAATAATCCCCAGCATTATTCAACTCAACCTTGGTAGTATCAAAAGTACAATTTGAAGCAGACAAAGGCTCACTAGAAGCTACTTTTATCTGAAAATCCTGACTCGGCTTCATCTCTTCGTCAGGGATGAGTTCTACAGCCATCACCGTCGGTGGCATACGATCTATTCGGATGAAGAGTTCTTCTGATTTGAGTGATTCATCCATACTGATCACTTGGAATTTGTGGGCTCCATCAGCCAAAGTCGGAGTCTGAAACATGAAGTCTCCCGTATCCTGATCTACCGGTAAACTTTCTACGAGTAGCGTTGGCCCATCGATAATCTTTACCATTTGTGTCCCAAAGGCTTTTCCTTTGATTGTTACTCGAGAAAGATTGTACGATCCTGGCTCCGGAGATTCTATTTGGATCCCTTTTTCTCCACTCAGGTCTACTCCTCCATCGGCTCGAAGTACGGTGATCGGTTTTTCTCCATTTATTCGAAAATCATTGAGATCATGTACGGCTAGAGTGTGCTTCCCTGGGGTGCCGAAAGCCACGGCCAAAGAAAACACATGGAATCCCTGATCTTCAGAATCAAATTGATAGTCTGCTGGGAGTCGTGCCTCATTGTCACTGGAAGAAAATC
Source organism: uncultured Candidatus Peribacteria bacterium (assembly GCA_964344775.1). Taxonomy (GTDB): domain Bacteria; phylum Patescibacteriota; class Gracilibacteria; order UBA4473; family UBA4473; genus CAYFMH01. The sequence goes on along the minus strand of CAYFOO010000013.1, from coordinate 2,621 downwards.
GAACTTTTCCTAGATAATTTCGTACAATCTCTCCGTTCTCATCCTTAGCTTCGATACGAACCGATGTCACCTCGTCTTGGATGATGGAACTCGGCAGTTCTTCCACGGAAAAGTATGCTACTTCCCCAAATTCCTCAGCAAAAAGCTGGGCCTTGAGAAACTGCCCAAATCCGGTTTTTCCGGAAGAGCCGATATTTGGCATCTCTGCATCATGGAGATAAAAAACTAACTCTGGACGCTGAAAAATAACCGTATCTCCAGCCAGCACAGAAAGTACAGAAACACCTGGATCATCTGATTTTATTTTTCCATAAATGAGACCTTCTGCGTTTGAAGATTTTTCGGCCACGACAATGTCAGAATTCCGGGAAGAAAACACTTTCACTGTCTGGTGTGGCACCGGATTTCCATAGGCATCTTGTAGACGAATGGTGAATTCAGAAATCGCCTTTCCATCTGCTGGAAGGGATGATCGGGCTACGTCAATTTTGGTTCGATACGCAGATACTTCGCCTGGATATACTTGGAAATTTGAAACGAGCCCGGAAGTAGGAAAATAAGACCGCCTCACTTCCAAAGCATATCCACCAGTTTTTTGCAGGTGGATTCCATTGATATAAAACCCCAAGCTGCCCAGTTCATCCGCCTTTTCGTTTAGAGTGACTAGTGTACCATCTGGACGTGACAGCTCAAATTGCACAATCTCGTCGGCAATCAACCCACTGATACGAGCGTGATTCATCTCTCCTGCCACAGAATCAGACACAAAAACAAACGTGTTATCGCTCGCAAACACGTTTCCGGCCAGAAGTGTAAAAACGGCTAAAATCCACTTTCTCATTTTTCTTGATTATAATTACTAGATGAACGATGTAAACCTTATTTGGAATTTTTAATTTTTAAAAACAAAAACATTAAAACCTTCTACAAATAACCGATGAATGTCGCGTCTACTACTTCAATAAAAATCATTCTTCATATGTAAGATCCTTCTTTCGTTTCTACAAAATCTTTCCACCCGGTGAAGCGATATGAATACTCCTAGGGGTCCGGGGGGATGATTTTTTGAGGCCCAAAAAAAAGGGGCCCCCGTCCCGAGAACTCGGGATGGGGAGAGGAGATGGTGACGAAGCTGATGTAGTTTTGCTATAGCAAAACGGAAAAAGCGTAGTCATCAACGACGAAGTTTCGTTCCCCCCGGCAGTTTTTGGTACTTTTTGCTGTCAAAAAGTACATTCACCCAGCTCCACAAAAACACAAACATATTTGTTTTTTCCCCATTTCTATGCTAAAATTAACAAATCAAAAGAATTCAGGGGGTGAGATAAAATTAGTTTTATTTTTTCTCACCAACATCTAACCCCCTAAAAAATGAAAAAAACACCCCACTGTACCCAGCGAGTGACAAAAATAATCGAGGCCATCGAAAAAAGAAATAACTTCGAGCCGCTTTTCCACGCACTTCTGGGGATTTATACCAGCTTTGAGTTGAAAACAACCCTCTCACAACCAGAACGAACACAGATCAAAGCTTTTTTACAAAAAAAATACGCCAAAGACCTCGGCAAAAGAACGATCGAACACATGAACGCCCACGATGACAAAGGTAAGATCTATCTAGAACTAACCAGCATTGCTCCAGGAGACTGGAAGATTGGAAGCATTCTCGTAGCCACCGGTGTCTGTACGATAAAAAATGTCGATGCAAAAAGTGGGGATCTGGATTTTTTCGACGTCACCGACGACGACCTCTTCGAATCAGAGGAAATGCAAAAAGAATTCCTGATGTAGAAAAAATAGAACTTAGAACTTAGAGCTTAGTTTTTTGTTCTTTGTCTTTCGTTGTCTTTAATTTGTAATTCGTAATTATTCATTACTCATTACTCATTTTTAAACTAAGATTGTCCGTGCCCTCTTCCTCCTGTTCGTGCTACACGGATTTTGTAGACCGGTGCTTTTCCTCGTCGTTTGTATCGCCCTTTTCGTTTTGATCGTGCTCGAGAAGCAATGTATCGCTTTTCTTTTTCTTCCTGAGCCAGGATGAGAAATTTTTCCAAATCAAAGTTCAACACGGTCGTATCAAAAATATCCTCTGGATAAGCATCTCCAGCATAGAAATCATAAATTCGACCGCCAAACACTTTGTCTTTTATAAATTGATGTTTTTTGGCCAATCGTTCACTTTTTTTGAGAAGCTCCTGGAAGTGTTTTTCATGCAAAATGTAAAAAATATAGGTCTCTGCAAAATCCTCAAACATGTTCCACGAAGCGTATCCAGACACAAAATCATCACGAGTCACTCCTGGAAGCTTGATATCTTCTCCTTCCCAAACAATCCCATAAAATTCGATACTCTGATCATCTATCGGGATAGGGCTCCCCATGTCGAAAAATCCGGAATTTTCTTCACTCGTACCTTTAAATACACCCAAATCTACAACATGTCCCAGTTCGTGAACAAAAACTGCTACAAATTCCTTTTCATTTTCGATATCGAGAGCATTGAGAATCACGTGCTTGCTGTTGGCGAGCCCTCGAGAGCCCCCCTCTTCTGTCACACTCACATCATAGAGCGTCCGAAAATGGCTTGGTGGAAGTAGGTTGAGCACCTTAGAAACTAA
>CAYFOO010000012.1:0-28788 GCA_964344775.1 uncultured Candidatus Peribacteria bacterium | reverse complement strand
GTTAAATTTTCTCAATTTTACCAGCTTTTAATCAGTTTTGCAGAGTTTCCTAAAGAAACACCTCATTTCTAAATTCATAATTCTGCCTTCTCCCTTCTCACTTTCCTAATTAAGATACTGTGCCTTGTACCGATTGTGTTCCTCTAGATCTTTGCTGAAATGTACCTGGCCTTTTCGATCGTGCAAATAGTACCAATACTCTGTTTTTTCTGGGAAAATAGCGGCTTTGATCGCGGGTAGTCCCGGATTGGAAATAGCCGTAGGAGGCAGACCAATCTTTCGACGAGTGTTGTACGGTGAATCACTCTGGAAATCCTCGGTCAAAAGACCTCTTTTCCAATCATTTAACTCGTAACGAGTAGTCGCATCTATCCCCAAATGCATCCGTGCATCCAGCCTTTTCCAGATTACATCTGACACCTTCGCCATTTCTGCATCAGAATTTGCTTCCCGTTCTACCATTGAAGCGATAATGATGATTTCATTCAGAGTCCTCCCGGACTCCAAAATATCTTTTTGAAATGGTTCAATTTGTTTTTCAAATTCCCGATAAAGCCGCTGAATGAACTTCTTTTCGGAAAAGTTTTTTGGATCGACAAAATAAGTAGAAGGAAAAAGAAATCCCTCCAGATTAGAAATGGAAAAACCAAGATTACAAAAGCTTGTACATTTGGTAAATTCTCCCTTCTCAATCAACGATTTTTTGGTCAAAATCTCATCAATCTGCTTAATGGTTGAACCCTCAGGAATGGTGACCCGAATTTCTTCAGATTTGGCACTCTGGAGAATCTCGGTGATTTCGGCAAACGTGAGATTTTTTTGGATTACATAATCTCCAGCCTGCAATTTATTGGCCAACCCCTGTTTTTTCACAAAAAGACGGAACACCCATGGATCCCGAATCAGCTCATAGTCGTATAAAACCTCAGAAATTCCCTGCAAGCTGGTTCCCCGAGGGATCGAAACAGAAACACGGGTCTCCATATCAGAATTGGGCTTGTCCCAGACGAGGAGAATGCGAGCGGAAAAATAAAGCCCAATGAAGAGGCAAACTAATAGTAAAACTTTTTTCATGGTTATTGCTACTTCGAAGTTTAGCACAAAAAATAAGTAAGAAAAATCTCCTTACTTCTAAATTCATACTTCTACTTCTTACTTCTGCCTTCTCTCAAACTACTGTGGCCCACCAAATCCTCCCATCCCTCCCATGAGAGATTTCATCTTTTCTGCGGCCACTTGCTGTGCTTTCTCGGTTGCCCTATTCGCTGCTTCCACGATTGCTTTTTCACATTTTTTTGCATCCTGCAGGACGGTGTGATCGACAAATTCTACGGCAATCACTTTTTGCTCTCCGGAAACCGTCACTTTCACGCCGTGCACTTCAGAAAAAACATGAATCTGTGCCAGCTCTTTTTTTATCTTTTTTGCTTCTCGCTGAAGCTTGTACATGTCACCCATTTGTCCGAATAAACTCATTTTGAAATCAATTAAGAATTAATAATTGTACTCTGAATATAAAGTAGAAAGTGGAAAAATCAAGATTGTAAAAAGAAATTTGAAAAATATCCCCGCTCCTCTAAAATCACCACAATGCAAAAAAAACTACAAAAGAATGCTTTTAAAATACTGATCGGGACTTGTGCGTTTATTATTTTGGGGACGGTGACTTTTATTTTTTGGCCCAATATTTCTGATACGGTAACTAATTTTGTGACAGAAAAAACAACCGTAAAAAAGAAATCGAAGGGGGTTTTTCGGAAGGTTTCCTATCTGGGGCGAATTCGAGAAGCAAAAAAGTTGATCGAACATGAATACTACACCGTTGCTACACTAGAACTCCTCCAAGCAATTAAGGAAAAACCTCAACTCATCGAGCCGTACCTCATCCTGGGAGAGATTTATTTGCGGACAAACGATACCGTGAAGTTAAAAAATCTGATAACTCAGCTGGATTCCCGATTTCCACAGAATTCAAAAGTGTACGTCCTCGAAGCCCGTCGATTGATTGCTGAAGGTCGATTTTATGAAGTTCTGAAGAATTTAAACAATGCCGGAAATGACCTTTCTGCAGATCTGAAGTTTTATAAAGCAGTACTTCTGGCACTACAAAACGCTCACACTCGAGCTCGTGAAATCCTACGAGAATTAGAAGTTCTCGCTGTGACAAAAGAAGAATATCGCATCACAGCCGAAGGAATTAGCGTTAAAGATGAAGATATAAACGAAAAAGAAGTGATTTCCCCCGAATTTGCACACAAAGTGACGGAATTTTCTACGGTTTATGATGAATTTGATGAGATGATGGAAGGAACTAACCCGCACCTTTTTGCCCTTTTTTCGAAAATTTTAGCCAAAAACGCTGAATCCCGGCTCGCTCGAGAATTTGCAGATACCGCGATCAAAGAGGATGTCGCATACATAGATGCCTGGATTTTACGAGGATATGCCAACCTGCTTTCGAGAAATATCGAAGACGCGGTAAAAGATCTCCGACATGCGTACGAATTGGATCCCATTAGACCACAAACACACTATTTTCTCGCTCTGGCACTAGCTGAGTCTGGAAATGCGGATGAAGCAGTTCTATTTTTTGAGAAGTCACTGGAACATAATTTTGAGTTTTCTGACGAAGTTCGATGGAAGCTCGTGGAACTTTTTACTGAGCAGAAAAAATACGAAAAAGTGGTAGGACTGTATCAAGAACTTTTGGATGAAGATACCGCCGAAGATAAGTTTGCTGCCGCAATGTTTACCACAATTAATTTAATAAAAAAACCAGAGGTAGCTCTGGAAATTACGGAAGCTTTGGTAGAAGAGAAACCGGAAGATGAGTTTATGCTGAACATGTACGGATGGGCTCTAATTGCTAATAAAAACTTTGCTGAAGCAGAAGAAATCCTTGAACAAACAAAAGAAATAAATCCCAAAAACCCTCGAACACACCTCAACCTCGGTGTGCTGTACGAAGCAGAAAACCGTATAGAAAAAGCGAAACTCGCTTATCAAAAAAGTTATGAACTCGGACAGGCTCACAGCTCTCAGGTCTCTATCACAAATCTTGCCGCACAGAGATACAATGATCTACTTTCACGAGAAAAAGAAGGCCCTCTGCAACCAGAAGTGATAGATCGACCGGAACATTCACCGTAAATAGGTAGGAAGTTGTAGGTTATAGGTTGTAGGGAAAATATAAAATCCCCTTACAACATACCACTTTCAACCTACAACTTGTTCTCCTTTCGTTCAACTTCGAAGGGCAGATTATCCTCTAAGTCTTTGAAATCTGATTCGCTCATATTTTGTACAACAGAAGCTTCTTGGGCTTCATTTTTCCGCCGATTTCGGACAAAAGCCTTAGTAAGCATGGAAAAAATCAAAAGCCCTCCAACACCGCCCAAAATCCAGGGAAAAATTGAAAGCCAAAGAGGATTGAGAGGTTTTGAATTTTTGGTAGGAGCAGACATTTCTTCCCATATTTCAGGTAAATCTCTTGCCATCGGATCATAAACAAATTCCCGAAGATCAATCATGGAAGTAGCTACAATTTCCCCTTCTTTTGAAACACCAGAGACCTGTGTGAGGGTTCGCATCGGTTTTTCGAATTTTCCGGTCAAAAGGACGGGATCTGTCCCCCAAAAATTGATTTTTTCCGGATACACTTCAGAAATATTGCCACCAAAATCAAATTTTACGTCCTGAAAAAAGATAATGCCCAAATTTTCCATGGCAAATTGTTCAAAATCTTCCAAAATGGTTTTTTCGTCATTGGATTGAAAGTTTAATTTTCCTGTCTTTTCTTTTCCTAAAAATATTAAACGATAATTTGAATTATTTTCGAAATCTACCACTTCTTTTGTTTCAATAATTTTGGCACCAAATTCTCCCAAAACCAAAATTAAATCTTCATAAATTTGTGCCTCACGAGCAGAAAAATTCTTTACAAAAATATCCCGAACATCCATGGGAAAAGCGTTTTCTGGGGGATAAATACGAATCCCAAAAAATCCAGGAGATTCTTCTGTGCGAATAGTTTCAAACTCAAAATTCTGTGCAGTCACAGGTGAAATAAGGGAAAAAACAACTAAAAATCCAAGTAAAAAATTTTTCATTCACCTTGTTTTTAAAGAAATTGCCAAAAAAGTCAAAACATTTTCACCGTCAAAGCAAAATTACCAAATAAAATATTTACAACTTTGTTTCAATCGAAAAAACTTGTATCCGCACACCAATATGTAGAATATATTTTTTGTTCAAGTTTAAATTTTTTGAACAAAAAAAGAATGAAAATTAAAAAGCAATTCGTACTAGTGAATGAAGATTGGAATTTCCCTTTCTTCTGTGGTATAATACAAGGATTTAATACCGCACAAACTTAAACAAAGAAAATCCAAAAGTTTTGCGGCATTATACGAACATTTATTTCTAACACTAAAGTGTATAATAAAAATGGTAGAAACTGTCCGCTGCTTAATCCTAAAAGAACAGAAATCTAATTCTGATCTCTGGAATGAATGTTTCCAGGGGTTATTTTTGCAAAAAAGTCCGGAATCAAAAAATCCTTTTGCCCTGGAATTCCCGGGAGGAAAAATGTGGGATAATCTGTGGCAAAGACTGGTTTATTTCTTCAAAAAAACATTCTGTGGCAGTGCTTACGAAGAACAAATCCAACAAGTACTTCGTGAAGTATACGAAGAAACAGGAATTAAATTAGCTAAAAAAGACGTTCGTTTTTTGGGAAATTACAAATACAAAAATCCAAAAACAAAGCAAAACACAGTGGTTCATCTATTTTTTGTAGTTTTAACCAAGCAGGTGAAGTTGTCGGTAAACAAAACTTTGAACGAAAAAGGAGAAACAGAAGATAAACATATGGGAGCAAAATGGATGAATCTGAAGCATTTCGAGAAATTGCTAAAAAACAAAGAAGGAGATCGCAAAGGATCCATTTCCAAAAACACTAAAGGATTCAAAAAACTTGAAAAAAAATTGGTACGTGAAATTTCAAAAACTCATTCAGAATTAAGAATGGCTTAATCACTTTTAATTTTTTAAAAGGTCTTCCACTGCTAAAGCAACATCTGGAGCCACTCTACCTCTAATTGCTTCGAATACAGCACTCGGGTCTGAACGGTCTACTGTTTTCCCTGCTGCTCCTGATACTTGTTTTTTAAGGGCAAGAAGATACCCTGGTGTGTCCCCTGGGCCAAGTTGTAAACAATGAACTGCTTCTAAAACTCTCTCAGGAGAAGCTTTGCCAATAAGATCTGGTGCTGGTCCTACTTGATCTCCCATTTTTAATAAAAGTTAAAAAATATATTAAAATAAATAATTAAAAAAATATTTTTGTCAAAAAAAATTTTATAATTTAGCTAAGTGCTAATAGCTAATTGCTAACAGCTTTTATTTTTCCCCTGAAAACAACCCCTTCACCTTTTCTCCTGATTCCTGCAGATCTTCAATAGATTGTTGTAATTTTTCAATCGCTTTTTGTGTCTCCTCTATCGTGTCCTTGATCTCCTGTACTTTTGCTACCCCCTCATCTTTTTTCGTTTCCAATTTATCCTGCAAATCTAACAAAGAAGTCTTTAAATTACCGATTTTGGCCTCCAAATCTGCTTTCGTCACATTTTCCGGAATTTCTAGTTCTTTGCCAAAATCCCCCACCTCCCAAGCATCCATAATCTCCCCTCGAAAAAGAAATCCAACAAAAAGAATAACCACAATACCAAAAAAAGTTCTCATTATGAATTGGCTTCTTTTTTATTAAAAAGCTGATTTACATCCACTTTTAGAGTTTTTAGTTGTTCTCTTAGTCGATGCACCGTCTCCGGAGAGAGGGATTTTGCCTTTTGTTCCAAAGGTCGAAACACCTTTTTTGGAGGTTCAATGGTAGCCAAAATAGTCGCTCTTGTCTCACAAAAACTACAATTGGAATGAAGCTCTATCGCGTTTTGGCAGATAGAAATAACCTCAATTTCTCTTTCAGAGAAAGGTCTTTTGCATTTAGGACAACAAATGCTTTTTTTGATTTGATCGACGATAGGTCCCAATTGGTTGAGCTTCATCATATTTCACGTTAAACGAGCTTTTTGAAAATTGCAAACTTTTTCCCATTTAGCTATTAGTCTAACCCAAAAAACAATTTTCAATCCCCTAAATAACATCCGTAATAGTTCAAAAAACATTTCTCGCTCTGTGAAAAACTATCCAGGGGGACAAAAAAACGATTCTTGATATATCAAAGTACTGTGGCGATAGTTCGAAAAATGTTTTTCGATATCAAAAAAGACTACGGGAGTAGTTCAAAAAATGTTTCTTGATATACCAGAATACTACTCGGATAGTCCAAATAATCATTTTTGATATACTTTTGTGCTACGACGGAGTTCCAAAAAATATATCTCAAGAAACCTCATAGCCAAGCTGGTTCCCACGCATTACACCAAGGGATTTAATATTTTCTTAATGAAGTAAGTGGAAGATAAGGGGTACAAAATATTTTTTAACCCCATTTTCTTATGAAAAAAATGAAGCAATCGTGGCCAACTCGCCGAAAAAAACTCGCGATCTTACGACAAATCGCGAAAACGGAGAAGAATTTTTATGCACACATCCCTCGGATCATCCGAACCGCACAGATGGAGAAGCTGATCAAGGATGAAAAGAAGAAAGATGAACGTTTGGCTCGTCTGGAAGATCAGAAGGCGAAGGTAGAAGCCAAATTTTTCAACGCTGCCGAAGCTAGAGGCGATCAGATCGATGATAGCTTTGAGATTGTGCGGACGAGGTTGGAGCGGGAGGATGAAGCGAAGGCGAAGAAGTATTTCTCTGGGTGGAGGAATCGGTAGGAATTTCTGCTTTGATGTTAGAAACATCTTGGACCAGGTCTGGAGACCTGCTCCGGCAAAAAATTGAGAAACCCTGTCCGGCTGGCGAAAAAAAGTTATCAAAAACAAAAAGGGATGGAGTGGTGTAAAAAGTGGAGCACAAACGGTGCGGAGCACGAGGCCCCGCCCGCTTGGCTTCCAAGTAGGAGATCAGCGAAGGACGTCGGTCAGAGCCGTCGCCGCATCGGTCTGTTCATCCCGATACTTGACGATCTGCGGACAAAGGAGGCCCTTTTCGGGATGTGCTCCCATCATGACCACAGCGGCTTCGGGAACTTCGCCACGAATGGTCATATTTCCCCGTGTGCGGTCGATAATCGGCGTGTTTTTGCCGATGGCCACCAACATGGAGAGAACGGCCCGACGTCGGACGATGACGCCTTCGACGACTTCGGAGCGAGCACCGATGAAAACGTCGTCTTCGATGATGACGGGGTTGGCCTGAAGGGGTTCGAGAACCCCGCCGATTCCAACACCGCCGGAAATATGGACCCTGGCTCCGATTTGGGCACAAGAGCCCACGGTCGCCCAGGTATCGATCATGCCATCGCCGTCACCACCACCGATTTTACTCATGGGACCGATATGGGCACCGAAGTTGATGTAGGAAGGCATGAGAATCGTCCCCGGAGCGATGTAGGCTCCCTTTCGGGCAACGGCGGGAGGCACGACACGAATGCCGGCTTGCTTGAAGTTATCCGCCGTCCAGTTGGCGAATTTCAGGGGAACCTTATCGTAGTAGTTGGTCCATCCCCCTTCAATAAGGACGTTTTCGTTGAGCCGGAAGGAAAGCAGAACGGCCAATTTGGCCCACTGATTGACCTTCCAGCCGTTTTCGGCCGTTTCGTCCGGTTCGGCCACGCGAAGCTGACCGGAGTCCATCAGGTTCAGAGCTTCATCCACGGCGTCGCGGACTTCGCCACCGGTTTCGGTATTGATGTTATCCCGATCTTCCCAGGTGGCCTCGATGATTGCTTGCAAATCCTGTGTCATGATCTCTCTTCGAACTCCTCGTTGTATGCCTGTTAGATGATTTTGGAGATGGCTTCCACGATGATGGTTCCCTTACCCGAAAGCAAGGCACGAACGAAACCGTGATTGTCCAGATCGGGATTGCGAGCGTCGGCCATGACCGTCGCCCCCATGTACTCTTCCAGCCTTTCGAGTGCGAACGGCACGAACGTGAAGTCGGTTTGGCCACTGCCTTGGAGGATTGCCTGACAAAAGACTGCTGAGGCGTATTTTCCTTCACCGATTTCGAACTTCTGTTCGCCCTCTTCATCGCGAACGATGATTTGGGATATTGTGGTCTCGCTGGGGCTGCTAAGCCCGAGACGTTTTGCGACCGTGACCGAGTTTCTTTTGACGGCCCAGTCATCCTGACCAGGACCATCAGCCACCATGCCGGCGAACCTGTTCCTGATTTTGATTTCATGCTGCTCTGCGGCACTTCCAACCATGTCACCCATGGCGATAGTCCTTTTTTACTGGCCTGCGTTAGCAGGACTTTTGATGTTAACGATTTTCCGGAAAATCGCTCGACCTGTAGGAGGTCGAACTTGAGTGGTTGTGCACACCACCCCTTTTTATTTTTGATAATAAAAATACGAATATGTAAAAGAGCTGGATAAAAGTAATTATAAATGTTTTAAAGTCAAATCATTGTTATTAAAAACCAAATCTGCTACTCTTTTCCTACAAAAATGAACGAACAACTCTCCAAACTCTGGACCCTCTTCCTCTCTCGATTCAAGGTAACCATCCTTTTTACCCTCTTCATCCTGATCTGGGGAACTGTCTGCTACAAGGAAATCCCACGAGAAACAGAACCCACCATCGAGATCCCAGCGGCTGTCATCACCACCGTCTGGCCAGGAGCCAGTCCAGGAGATGTGGAGAAGCTGATCACCAACAAGATTGAAAAAGAGATTAAGGGGCTGGAAAACGTGGACAAATATCGATCCGTGTCCCTCTCTGGAGTCTCCATTCTCAGTATCGAATTCGAAGTGGAGAGTGATATGACGGAAAATATCCAAAATCTCCGAGAAAAAATAGATGACGTCAAACCAGACCTTCCCGCCAATATCCCAGACGATCCAGATCTCAACGAAGTGAGTATTTCAGATGTGCCGATCCTCTCTCTGACCCTGTCGGGCAATTTTTCTTGGTCGGAGTTGAAGCAGTTTTCAGAGATTCTCGAGGATGAATTTGAAGGGGTACAAAAAGTCAAAGATGCCTCGGTCAAAGGGGCTCCACAGGACGAACTTCATATTTTGATCGATCCAATCAAGCTGCAGGCACATAAAATCGGCATCAATGAAGTAATCGCCGCGATTCGGGCTTCTCATCGGGACATGCCGCTGGGGATTGTCTCCATCGACGGGCAAAAAGTGGAAGTGACGGTCCGATCAGAACTCGAGGATCCCATGGAATTCATGGAGATCCCTCTGAAACTCGAAAACGAAGCCCTGATTAAACTCAAAGAAGTCGCCACCGTACGCCGAGAATTCGAGAAATTTGAGGTGGAAACGTACTTTGCTACTCCCCCCTCCTCTCCCCTGATAAGGGGAGACACATTTGAATCAAATGGCCAGAGGGGTTTGAGGGGATCAAGGAGAGATTTGACAACGGATGGAAAATCTCAAAACAAAAATCCCTGCACAACTGCTGGTTCCAAATCCTCCTTTAATTCCTCAACCCCTCTGCCCTCCGGGCATCTCCCCTTATCAGGGGAGAATAAAGGAGGAGAAAAGGAATGTGAAAATCTCCAACCAGCCGTGTTGATCGATGTGATCAAATCGGCTTCGAAAGGAAACGTGCTCGAGATGGTCAATCAAGTACTTGGACGAGTGGAGGAATTGAAACAAAAAGGAATTTTGCCAAAAAATCTGGAAACCTCGATCACCTATAACCGAGCTAATGATATCCTGGAGAGCCTGGGGACATTGACCAAGAGTGGAAGCCAAACTTTGGCTTTGATTGCCCTACTGATGTTTATTGCCCTGGGTTGGCGAGAAGCTTTTTTGGCCGCTCTTTCGATACCACTAGCCCTGCTAATTGCGATTACTTTTTTGCATACCACGGGAGAAACGTTTAATGGAATTTCGCTTTTCGCACTCGTACTCTCGGTGGGACTCCTGGTGGATAACTCGATCATCATCACAGAGGGGATATCCTCAGGCATCCATGATAAAAAAATGAAACCCATCGAAGCTGCTATTCGAACGCTCAAAAACTTCCGTTGGCCGATCATCACCGGGACGCTTACCACGATTTTTGCCTTCTTGCCGATGCTGTTTTTTATCTCTGGGGTAAGTGGACAGTACATCAGCGTTTTGCCAAAAACCGTAACGATCGTACTCCTCGGAGCCCTTTTTGTTTCCCTGTTTTTGCTTCCAGCAATTGCCGCACATTTCTATCAATCTTTTCCGCCAAAAGCTCATTACGAACGAGGCACCCTCCAAAAAGTACAAGATTGGTACGGCCGAAAAATGGAGGAGATTTTAAAATCCGGAAAAAAAATTGGAATGGTTATTTTGAGTTCCTTTTTAGTTTTTTTCTTTTCTGTCTATCTGGTAGCAAGCAACCGAGTGTCGGTCGAGGTTTTCCCAGAATCTGATTTTACCTTTTTTACTGCCAAGATTGAATTACCACTGGGAACCAAGCTGGAAGAAACGAGAAAACTCGTGGATCCCGTAGGAGAAGTGCTGAAACAATATTTCAAGCCACAAGAAAATGGTGACGTGTACCTCAAAAACTTCGTCTTCACGGTAGGAAAAGCTTCAGATATCAATCAGGATCCAGGAGCCGTCTCCAATCGTCCGCAAGAAAATGTGCTGGGCATCACTATCAATCTGACGGAAAAAGAAGATCGTAAGACCAAATCCTACGAGATCATGCCGATTCTTCGAGAAGAAGTAGAAAAAGTCGTGCCTGGATATGCCGAAGTGAGATTTTCTGGTGTAGAAGGAGGACCACCTACTGGATCACCGATTGAAATCCGGCTCATGGGAGAGGATCTCAATCATCTAGCACAGATGACCGAGCAGCTCAAATCAGGGTTAGAAAATCTACCAAACACGCTCAATGTGCGAGACTCTCGAGCAGAAAAAAATCTGCAACTGACGTGGAAATTTGATCGCGATATTTTGGCTCGATTTGGTTTGTCTCCAGGACAGGTACTCGAATCTCTCAGAGCCGCCATCAACAGCGTGACGGTGGTACAACTCACCGAGGGCGATGAAGAAATCGATGTCGACCTGCGGATTGATTGGAATGGAAAAAAAGAATGGGATGATCCCAAATCCCTCGATATTTTGAATCAAATTCCATTGAAAACTCCAACGGGAGAATTTATCACCTTCGGGCAAGTGGCTCGAGCACAGCTATCATCAGAAATGTCAGAAATCGAACACAAGGATGGTCTTCGAACCCTCTTTGTCCGAGCAGATCTTGAGAGTGGAGTGACCGCTTCTATGCTGGAGAAAGAATTACAAAATTTAATCGATCAGCTCGATAAACTCCCCGGAGAAATAGTAGAAATCGGGGGTGAAAACGAAGAAGGCCGTCGTCTGATGGAAGAGTCTGTCGTAGCCATGGGATTTTCACTGATTTTAATTTTGGTCGTACTGGTTTGGCAGTTTAATTCTTTTTTTCAGCCTTTTGTGACGCTGATTATTATTCCACTCTCTTTGACGGGCGTCTTTGTGGGATTTTGGCTCTCTGGGATGACGATTACCTTCCCGACGATGATTGGGATTGTGTCACTCGCGGGGATCATCGTGAATGACGCAATTGTTCTCATCGACCGGATCAACCAGCATATTCTGAAAGGAGACGAATGGGCCCAAGCGTTCATCGAGTCGGGAAAAGAAAGAATGCAACCGATCTTTCTCACTTCTGTGACGACGGTGGTAGGACTCTTGCCATTGTCTCTATCAAATGAAATCTGGGGAGGGCTTGGGTTTGCAATTGTGTACGGGATGACGCTCTCGACGGTGCTGACTTTGCTTTTGATTCCGTGTTTTCTCGCGGTGGGACACCGATGTTGTCAGAATATTTGTCAGTGTTTCGAGAAGATAAAGTGGTAAAATAGGCTGCCTGTCATCTGAAGCTTTTTTATTAATTTTCAGCAGGATCAATGTTCTACGTTGATCCTTTGAATTCTATGGTTCAAACCTTTGACCGCTTCAATTGTCTTACGTCCTGCGTAGTATTAACCATTTTAATTACAAACTACGGAGCACGGACGATTGAAGCTTAATTATTTCGGTGGTGCACAACCAGAACTAAAAAGTTTCAGACCGGAGATCTGAAACAGCCAGGGTGAAGGGATGTTTTTGTCGAATTTTCGGGAAGCAGCAATTGACAAGATTAAAAAAACAATTAAAAGCAAAAGCATGAAAAAAAGAAATATTTTAGCTGCAGCAACTCTTTCCTTGGCATTGGGAAGTGCTGAAGCAGCAGCCGACAGTCCAGTGGTGAATGTAGTAGATCTTGGTCCAGGGTTAAAAGTATCAGAAAGAGTTTTAGTAAGACTTAAAGAAACAGCAATACTACTTCCATTTACAGTTTATCAGGTAATGGTTGGTACTGAAGAGGGAGTGGATTCTGTAATTAATATTAAAATTTCTCCCCATACCGTGGCAAAATTTGCCAATGAAATACTTCAAGGAGAAACAAAAATTTCTGAAGATGGTACAGAAATAAATCCTGCAACGCAGGATGGATTAGATCAAATTTGTCAAACCTGCCACCCTGGTAGAAATGATTTTTCGAATGAACAAAAACTTGAGTGGGCTATGAATAAATTAACTGAAAAACTTCCTCCAAAAATACAAAATTTTGGAAAGGATATAGTGAATAGAATGTTTCAAATAGTACCTCCAGAAAAAAATTCTATTCCTCCAGAAGCTACCACTCAGGAATTGTAAATATTGAAGTAGTCCAAAAACTTATCAGGATCAATGTTCTCTTGTCCCCCGAAGTTTGGATGTACTTTTTAGAAAAAACGTAGGGTGGAACGTTGATCCTAATTTTTCAGCCATCTTTTTTGACTGAAGCCGATAGTTCAAAGTCCCAGCCTTCGCTAAAGCTACGGCGGACACGAGGAACTTTGAACCTGCAAAGATTGACTTTTCCCTTAGCAAAAATAAACTCCCGAGGCTTTTAAATTTATGCCGCCTTCGGCGGCGACGGGTAGGTTGCGGAGCGGTCAAACGCAGCAGACTGTAAATCTGCCGGCTTAGCCTTCGGGGGTTCGAATCCCTCCCTGCCCACCATCCTCAGAAATGACTACATGTCTGCATGAAATCTTGCAGATTTCATTTCGCTTATTCCGTCATTTCTTCGTCTCAAAATTTCACGCCTAATCGGTCGTAAAATTTTGGTTAATTTCATCCTATTATTCCACACTCACAACGGAAACGCCGTTTCCATTTTTTCGAGATAATCCCAATCCTCCTGGATCCGTGCCTGCAGATTCTCAAGGATTTTTTTATTATTTGGTTTCAGTAGGTGTTTCGTCCGCCCTTGCATCCCCAGGAATTCTGCAAGTTTTTCTTCTGGATCTCGTGGGCGATAGTTGATCTTCCATTTGCCATCATCCACCTCATACAGCGGCCAAAAATTTGAATCAATCGCAAGTTGCGAGAGCGTCATCCCCTTCTGCGGATCGGATTTCCAGTTGGTCGGACAGACAGAGAAACAGTTGATAAAAGCCGGTCCTTCCACTTCAAATGCCCGATGGGCTTTTTTCATCAGGTCAGCAAAGTTTGCTGGATTGGCCTGGGCGATGTAGGGCACATCGTGTGCGGCCAAAATTTTGGTCAAATTCTTTCGTTTTTGAGGTTTTCCAGTAATTTCTGTACCAACAGGCGTTGTATTTGTTTTAAATCCTGCAGGCGTGGCTCCGGATCTCTGGTAGCCGGTATTCATATATCCTTCGTTATCGAAGCAAATGTATACAAAATCATGTCCTCTTTCGAGTGCTCCGGAGAGCCATTGGAATCCAATGTCATACGTCGCTCCATCTCCTCCTACGGCTAAAAATTTTATTTTCTTTTGCGTTTTATTGAGCTTCCCTCGCTTCTCCCAGGATTTCCAGGTGGATTCTACTCCGGAGATCACGCTAGCGGCGTTTTCAAAAAGCGAATGAATCCAAGGGGTTCGGAAGCTTGTGTACGGATACGCTCCAGAGCAAATTTCTGAGCACCCTGTCGCATTGGCCGTCACGATCGGATTATCGATGGTGGTAAGTACCTGCTTCAAAATTACAGAAATCCCACACCCCGGACAGAGTCGGTGTCCCGAAGCTAATCTTTGTGGATTTTGAGAAACCACTTTGAGATTGGGAATGAAAGGTTTATTTTCAGTAGCCATTACGAAATAAATATAAAGTATTTTAAAAATTTGGAAATTTAATTTTCAAAAAAATCAATTTTGAGGTATAAGTGTAAGTCCCAAGCTATGAAAAATATACTGTTTGTTGGATATCGAGGCAGAAAAAATCATGTGGAACCGGCTAAAAAAGAAGGACACAAAGTTTATTTATTGACTGAAAAATCAGAATACAAAGAAAAATATGAAAAACACTTCGATGCGATTTTTCAGGTAACCGATATTTATGATTGGAATCAGATTTATAAGGTTTTAAAAGATAAAAAAATTGATGCGGTCCTTACCCGATACGAAGATTTTACGATTCAGGTTTCAGCCATTGCCGATACTTTTCGCCTCCCCGGAGTGGAATATGAGAACGCGGCAAAATTCCGAAATAAATACTTGATGCGAAAAGCTTTTGCCGATCACAATGCCCCTTCTGCCGACTTCATGCTGATCAAGTCTATCAATGATGCAGAGGCTTTTATTCGGATCCACGGATTTCCATTAATTCTCAAACAAATCGCTGGAATTCACTCAAAATATGTCGCAAAAGTAAGAAACCGGGAAGAGCTCGAAACAACGCTCAAATTTTTCCAGGATTCTCTGACGGCAGAGTCAGATAACATGCAGCGAGTGTTTAAAAATTATCCGAAGGTCATAGAAACTCCGGATCCAAAAACTTATTTCTTGCTTGAATCCATGCTTCATGGGCTTGAACTTACGGTAGACGCCTTTATCGTTGATCGAAAAATTTATTTTACTCCCATTACCAAGTACGTGCTCTCTGAAGATTTAGAATTTAATGACCATCACTTGCCGATTCGGATTATGGAATTCGATGAATTGGAAACATCTGAAAAAGAACATATTTTTGAGGTAGTGACGCAGGGACTTGAAGCTCTGGGGGCTGATTTTTGTACGACGCATACGGAGGTTTTTTATGATCGAGAAAAAAAAGACTGTCGATTAATCGAAATTGCGGCCCGAGGAGGTGGGTTTCGTTCAGAAATATGGGAACATGCTCGTAGTGGGGAGTACGACATGGCGGCTATCAGGTCAGCACTTGGAGAAAAACCAGACATGTCGGAATCTATTCACCGATGTGCGGCTGTGGTGGAGGTTTTTTCTCCCGAAAATGGAGTTCTGGAGTCCATTGATACCAGCTTTTTAGAAGACCGAGCCGATGTTTTTCACATTACGCACAATAGAAGGATTGGACAGGGAGTGGGACGTGCTTCTGATGGAAAAAGTTTTGTTTTGAAATTTTTGGTGGAGGGTGATAAATACAAAGAAGTAGAAAAAATTTCCATCGATCTCCTTTTTCAAGTACAAAAATCGATTCGTCTAAAAGAAATGACTAAAAAATTACCAATCCTCATGGCTCTGCCGCACGCTTCAAACGTGCTCCCTGAGCATGTCCGGGCAAAAACAAAAATCGAAACAGAGGAGATAAAATGGTACTTCGATGTGGGGAGCAGAGATATTTATACGTCTGAAAAATTTTATTGTGTGCCGGCGACTTATAATCGGATTTTTTGTGATCTCAATCGGGCGGTGGATCATGAGGCTGGAGATACCCCTGAGACTCGGAGTGGGGTAGTGATCAAAACTCTGGATACGGGGAAAGAGATCTATCATGAACCGATTAATAATGAAGAACACCAAGAACGTCTCGATCATCACATCAATTATTATTTGGAGATAAAAAAATTATTGGAGGAGGCAGATATCAAGTTTTTCATTGCGGGGCACACGATGCGGAGTTATCCCCAGGGGAAAAACCCTACTTCAGAAAACAAGAGAGCGGATGTGGTGATTTCAAACATTGATTATCTTTCGTGTGATCGAGAGACCACCGAACTGCTCAAAAAAGAGTTTGAATCGGCTGGATATTCTGTAGCGGTCAATGATCCCTTCGGAGGAGCTTTTTTACTCAAAAACTTTGCTCATCGGGATCGGTTACCGGGGGTGCAGATTGAGTTTCGGAGAGGACTTTTTATGGATGAGGAGCAGATGTTGATCGATGCGGATAAGTTGAAGGATCATCATGAGAAGATGGTGGGCGTGATTATGGGGTTTTGGGAGAAATATCAAGCCTAACACTCTGGCAAAAACCCTTCCGTAAATCGCCAGACATTTCCGCCCATCACTTTTTTGATATTTTCGTTACTGACGCCTGCTTTTTTGAGCTTTTTGGGGACAAAATCAAGAACTTCTTCATAGTTTCTGAGACTATCAATTAGTGTATCAGAAGTGATTCCCCCGAAATCGGTCCCCACACAAACGCCTTCAAAATTATTAATCTCTCCCAGCATGCAAATCTGCTCAATAAAATGATCGACCGAAGCCACAAAAGGAGTTGCCACGCTAATTCCAATGATCCCTCCTCGTCGGATCACCTCGAGAGCTTGCTCTTTCCGAATGGCTCGATAGCGAATAGATTCATTTTTATCATCCAGGACCGCTCCGTGGGTATAACAAATTTTTGTCTTTTTGGGCATTTTGAGAGCGAGGATGTCGTCTTTGGTCTTTTCATTACAGTGTGCCAGATCAAGTACCATTCCCAGATCCCACATTTTTTCGATCACGAGTTTTCCGATATCAGTCAGCCCAATGTTAGGGTCCATCCGATTTCCGCCACCGAGCTTTTTTTCATGAGCATAGATCGGCCCCATGCTTCGGATACCCAGATTCCAGAGTTCGTCCAGTCGGGAAAATGTTTTTTCACTCGTCACCGTGTTGAGTCCTTCTACGTGAAGAATTGTTCGAAGTCCTGGAAGGGTAAGATCTTTTTTACACCTCACCACCTGCATTTTTGGAGATCGATCGATACTTTTCCCAAGTTCGAGAGTCTTTTGGTGATAAGCTTTTTGAGCCTCCTGCCGAGATTCAAACTGTTCCTTGAACATCGGAAAATGCTCAATAAAAAGTGCCACGTAAATGAGCTCTAATTTTTCAATTCCTTTGGTTTGTTCGTGTCTTCCTGGGAGATCCTTAGTATGCGGATCCCGATGGTCGAGCCAGCCGTCAGAATGAAAATCGCAAAATGAAAAAGACATGGGAATAAGTTAAAAGTAAAAAGTCGAAAGTCAAAAGGAAAAGGATATAGGTGACAGGTGAGAAATTATAAAGTTTTAACAATAAAATAATTATTCCCTCCCACCTACAACTTATAACCTACAACCTTCTCCTTGTTTTTTTCGCTTATTTATGCTACAATTATTAGATATAATGAATTTAAAAAATGCGTTTTCTTTCAAAAATCACACTCAAACAAATTCTGGTAGCACTTGCCATCGGAGCTATCAGTGTTTATGCCTTTTCCCGATCACAAAAAGAAGAACCGTCCAAGTACGACTTCATCATCGCAAAAAAGGCGGATATCGTACAACAAGTAAGTGTTACTGGTCAGGTAAAACCAATTAAAGAAGTAGATCTAGCCTTCGAAAATAGTGGGAAAATCGCCCAAGTAAATGTGGATATAGGAGACAAAATCCGAAAGGGAGAAATTCTTCTTACGCTAAAAAGTGGAGAACTGCAGGCAGAACTACTCCAGGCCCAGGCCAATCTAGAACGAGAAAAAGCTCGACTCCAAGAAGCTCAAACGGGGACTCGATCTGAAGAAATACAAGTACAAAAAACGAAAGTAAAAAAAGCACAGATTAGCATTCAGGATGCAAAGAATAATCTCATCGATAAAATTCGTGAGGCCTACACCCAAGCAGATTATGCCATCCGAAATCAAGCTGATCAGATGTTCCAGAATGCACAAACAAACAATCCTCAGATTATTTTTCGTCCAAACAAATCACAAATGCGGATTGATGCTAACGAAGCACGGTTTTTGATTGGGAAAATGTTAAAATCTTGGAGTAATGACCTGACAGAACTTCCATGGGAAAAAGATTTCAGGAAATCTGGAAAAAAAGCAAAAGCCAACTGTCTACAAGTGAAATCATTGCTAGATAATCTGGCATTTATGGTAAACGATTTGGCTCCAAATGCCTATATTTCAACTACCACCATTGATAACTGGGGTATAGATATCGCTACAGCTCGAACAAACATCAACACCGCACTAGCCAATCTTTCTGCGGCTGAAGAAAAGCTCAACACAGCGGAAACAACTTTCAATGTCTCAAAAAAAGAATTGTCTCTGGCTCAATCTGGCACTCGACCAGAACAAATCAGCATCTACGGAGCAGAGGTGAAGTCCGCTGAAGCACAAGTGAAACGCATACAAGCAAAATTAGCAGAAACAGTTCTGAGGTCCCCAATCAATGGGGTGATAACCAAGCAGGAGGCAAAGACTGGGGCCATCGTAGGCATGAATGAGATATTGATCTCTCTCATGGGAGAGAATTATGAAATTGAGGCGAATGTGCCAGAGGTCGATATCGCCAAAGTAAAAATAGATGATACCGTGGAAATCACTTTTGATGCCTTAGAAGAAAGAATCTTCATGGGAAAAGTGAGAAATACTAATCCCGCAGAAACAATGGTGCAGGGAGTAGTCTATTACGAAGTAAAAATAGATTTTGAGGAGGCCATAAAATCTCAAAATATTCTCCCAGGCATGACAGCGGATCTGGAAATTATCACCGGCAAACGAGCAAATGTACTGGCTATCCCACAGAGGGCTGTAATCTCTAGCGAAGGAATTAAATCAGTGCAAATCCTAACAAAAGATGATGAGGACAAAGAAATCGCTCAAAAAATAACGATAAAAACTGGACTCCGGGGATCAGAGGGAGAAGTAGAAGTACTGGAAGGAATCGAAGAGGGTGACCGAGTAGTTACGGCTGTAAAAAATTAAACTTTGTCCCCTAAATTATGGCCAATTTAACGAAACCGGAAATCGCAGAACTAGCTGAACTGATCCTCGTATCAGAGATTGTTCCGGTAGAGAAAAAATTTGAGTGGATCAATGTGGTTCCAAATCTATCTGCAGAAAAGGCTGCAGAACTTAAAAAGTTGCTGAAAAAAGAACAAGGTCTTCATGAAGGGGATTTTGTTAATTTGACTAATTCAGAAGCAGAGATGATTAAAAAATATTCAGAAAACAAAAAGAGAGAAACCAGAAATATAAAAATTGAAGTGGTACACCGACGAGAGGGGCGAAGCAAAGAAGGAGAACAAGAAGAGATAAAACGAATTTTGGTACAAATGGATAAAATATTTAAAAAATGAGATTTTTAGAGAAACAAAAATTTATATTTTTCCAAGAATCTGGGCCAGGAACCAGGTTCGAATCCAATGAAAAGCAAAGTTTGTCTGAAAAACCAGAAAATCCTGATGAAATAGCCAATCAAGCTTTTCAAGTGGGAGAACAAGCCATTGCAGAGATTGCAAATTTAGCCACAACGGCAGAACCTGAAGATCAAGAATTTATTGCCGGAAGATTGCAGAGAATGGAACAAGATAGAAACGAGCTCAAAAAAGGTTTTGAAACTTCTTTTCAAGAAAGAATGCGAGGATTTGGGGAATTTTTGGATCAGACAGCCGAAGCAGTTGTAGAAGGTGTAGAAACCACAGTTAATTTTGCAAAAGAACGATACGCCTCATTTCCGCCTGAAAAAAGGGCACAGGTGGATCAAGCGGTTGGTTGGGTTGATGAACAATTAGCAGAATATGATACGAGTTTGCGGGAAATTTCGGATATTTTTGCGAATATGACCGATGCAGAACGAAAAGACTTTGTAGAAGCTTTTTTGCCAGGAGCGGAGATTGATGCAGCGTTCAACCACGGGGATGAAATGAGTACGGCAATGGTAGTAGGAAGTGTATTTTTTGGGAGGGCAAAAAAGGCGAAAAATGGGGTGGAAGCACTAAAAAGAGCAAGTAAAAAAGCGGATAAATTGCCTGATACCACAGCAGTGTATCGATTTGAAGGGATGAGCACGAGAGATACTTGGAAAATACTGGAAGAACAAGGGAATATGATAAAAAGAACAGATTTAAAAGAATTTATGGTGCGAGGAGATGAAGTAGCTGGTGAGATGCTTTCTAAAAGAGGAAATAAATGGCTAGAGGCACGATTGCAAAATCTCAAAAATGGAGTAGATTATATTACAAATCTTAAAAGAAATCCGGCTACGCCAGAGGGAGAGTTGAGAAATTCTGAATATATTAGAGAACAATTGTTGAACTTTCTTGATGGATTGGAAGAAAATATTAACAATTCTAATTTTATGCCATCTCCTGAGAACCGAAGATTAATGTTAGATTTAATTGATAATTTAAATTAACTATGAACGAAAATAGAATAGAAGAAACTAAAAAAGGACTATTAAAAATAGTAATACGTCAAATAAGACACCAAATTACTCTTCTAGAGGAGCATTTAGAAAAAAATCCCTCTGTTCAAGGGGGAGACCTTATTAAATCAAAAGTGGAAAAAGCAAAAGAAATTTTAAATTCTTCTGTCTTGAATTCCGAAAAAGCAAGAAGTGCAGGAAATCTTGCGGATGAAGCAGTAAATTTATTCGAAAAAGCAGGAGTGATTATTAATCTGGATGGTGTTGATGTTGAACCATTTGCTCATCATAGGGCAGAGAGAGAGAGGCAGAATCCTGCAAGAAAATTAGCAGGTTTCTTTCGAAAAAAAGTCGGAAGAATAGTTCCTTTTAAAAAGAAATAAAATGTCCCTGATCCAACTCAAAAATATCAACAAAACCTACTTCACTGGAGAAGTACCTACTCCGGTTTTGCACGATATTTCTTTGGAAATTGAATCGGGGGAATTTGTCTCTATCATGGGCCCCTCTGGAGCTGGTAAATCAACCCTGCTTCATATTATTGGACTTCTGGATGAGCAAACAGAGGGAGATTTCCTTTTCGAAGGAAAACGGGCTAGCACGTACTCTGAAAAAGAAATCGCCCGCATCCGAAATGAAAAAATGGGATTTGTGTTTCAATCTTTTAATTTGCTCCCTCGAACTTCAGTACTGGAAAATGTGAAACTGCCGCTTGCATATTCTCAAATGGAACCTTCGGAATGGGACGATCAAGCTCTGAAAGCCATAGAGTCGGTCGGGCTTTCTCATCGTCTGGATCATGACCCTTCTCAGCTTTCCGGAGGAGAGAGACAAAGGGTGGCTATTGCCAGAGCGTTGGTAAATGCCCCTTCGGTGATTTTTGCTGATGAACCAACAGGAAATCTGGATTCGACTTCTGGAGAAGCAATTATGAAAATCTTGAAGAATCTCAACCGAGATGGTCACACCATCATCCTGATCACTCACGAACCAGAAATCGCACATCAAGCCAAACGCCTGATCCACATCCTAGATGGGAGAATTGATAGTGATAAAACACAGAAGCACTGATTTTTATAATTCCGCAGATTTCACAGATTAAATTATAAAAAATAAATTCAAAAAATGTCTAAGTTCTAAGCTCTAAGTTCTAATAACTAATTATTAAAATGCCTTTCTACTATCTCCTAAAAACCGCCCTCACGGGACTGAGAACCAACAAATCTCGGTCGGCACTGACGATTCTGGGAATTGTAATCGGAATTACGGCCGTGATCATGGTGTTGGCGTTGGGAAAAGGAGCAGAAAGCTTAATTGTAAAGCAAATCCAGGGATTTGGAGCGAGAACAGTGAGTATTGAACCGGGGAAAGATCCCACCAGTTTGGAAGATATTGTTGATGCCATTTACACCAATTCACTCAAAGAAAAAGATCTCAAAGCCCTCCAAAAAAAGGCCAATGTCCGGGGAATTGAAAAACTCTCTCCGATGCTTCTGACCAGTACCAGTGTTTCTTTTGAAGGTGAGACAGAACGAAGTCAGGTCGTGGGAGGAGATGATTTTTATCTTGAGATTTTTAATGTAGAAACAGAGTTTGGGATTGTTTTTGGGGAGGAAGAAATCAAACAAAATGCCCGAGTCGCGGTGATTGGCTGGGAGATCAAAGACGAGCTTTTTGGATTTGCTGAAGCACTGGGGGAAAAAGTAAAAATCAACAATCAAGGATTCAAAATCGTAGGAATTCTCCCAAAATCTGGTTCTATCATGGGACAAAATGTCGATCGCATGGTGCTCGTCCCCCATACCACTATGCAAAAAATGATCATGGGAATTGATTATTATCACGCAATCCTAGTCGAAGCAGAAAGTGAAGAAATTGTCCCCACCATGGCCGAAGATATCAAAAAAACCCTCCGGGAAACACATGATATTTCTGATCCGAGCAAAGATGATTTCCGAGTAATCACCATGGATGAAGCTGCCGATCGCGTAGGTACGATGCTTTTAGCTTTTACAATCCTGTTATCAGCTGTATCGGCCATCTCTCTAGTCGTAGGAGGTGTGGGGATTATGAACATCATGTTGGTCTCCGTAACGGAGCGAACCCGAGAAATCGGACTGAGAAAAGCTCTGGGTGCCACCTCAGCAGATATCTCCAGTCAATTTTTGCTCGAATCGATCATCCTCACCGGTATCGGTGGAGTAGTAGGAATCGCCCTCGGAGCAGGTCTCGCTTTTGTTTTTGCCTTCAGCGTCACCCACTACGGAAACATGAACTGGGAATTTGTTTTTCCGGTCCAAGGAGCCCTGCTAGGACTCGGAGTTTCTGCTGGAGTAGGTCTTGTTTTTGGAATTTATCCAGCTCGTCAGGCAGCGAAAAAAAGCCCGATTGAGGCTTTGCGGTACGAATAGCCTAACCACCAGCTAACAATTCAACCCCGCTTCTCTCAGCTTTTCCCTTCGTTCTCGTGCTTTTTCTTTATTATTCCGTGTAGCAAAAGAAGATTTTTTTCGTCGTTGATTAATCTCGTGTCCCCCATGTCGCCGGCAAGTCGATCGATTAGTCATTTTTGAGAAAGATAAATTTCGGACCGGAGTGTAATTGGAGAATAAGTTTTGTCAATTGCTGAAAAAGTTAAAAATTCCGCATTCCGAAATTTTATTAAATCTGTTGACATTTCTCACTTTTCAAACAAAATCCCAACAATAATTTTCTAAAAAATGACAACAACCAATGACGATTTTCTTACACAAGTACAGGCTACTGAACGCAAAGCCAAAGAAATGAAAGAGCAAGCTGTGGCAAAACAAAAATCCGAACTTGAGAAAGAACGAAGAATGCAAGAAACCACTCTCACTGAGAAGCTCAAAAAAGAGCGTGAACATGCCCGTGAGAAATTAAAGTCGGCCCAAATGGATGCCCGAAAGATATACGAAGAAAAATCAAAAGAAGGACAACAAACGGCACAAAAACTTGAAAAAGACGCCGAAGGAAAAATTGAAAAAATGGTCCCTACTGCAGAGGCCTTCTTTTTGAATGAAATTTTAGGATAAATTTTTTAAAAAACAGAGAACAAAGAAAAAAAGAAATTTTTCTAAGAACTAAAAACTATATGTCCTCCGAAACTTGAAAAGTGAAGGGGGAAGCTCTAATAACTAAATTATGGCAAAAGTTGCACTCCAAAAAATACGAATTACCGGGTACAAAAAACACTACAAGATCCTCATGCAAGAATTGCATCGAGCAGGGATTGTGGAAATCACAGAAGACGCAAAATTGCTCCAAAATTCAGAAACAGAAGTAGATGAACATTTTGGGGTTTTTGATCTTGCTAGACTTGATTTTGCAATTAATTTTTTGAGTGAATATGGTTCAAAAAAATCAAAAGTAGAGTCTATTTTGACTGGAGGAAAACTGGTGATTTCTGAAGAAGAAGCAAAAAACAGGCTCCAGGAATTTTCCCAAAAATCAGAAAAAATCATCTCTGAATGTGAGCTCTGCGAGGAAGAACTTGTAAAATCCAAAAATGAACTGGCAAAAATCCCTGAACGTCATGCTCTGCTCGCAAAATTGGGGACTTTCAACCTTTCTCTGGCAGAAAACTACTCTACTGAACAAACAAAAACCTGGGTTGGTTCTATCCCAGCTATAGAAGAACAACAATTTGTAGGTGAAGTCTCTAAAGAATCAAATTTATTGGATCTGCAAATCCTGTCCCGGGATGAAAAACGAACCTACATTCGTCTTACGGTTTTTGAGAATTTAGCTGAAAAAACTACAAAACTACTCGAAGATTCACAGTTCGAAGACTTAGACACCTCCGAACTGATAGAATTTTTGGGGAAAACCCCAGCAGAAATCAATGCGGATTTAGAAAAAACGGAAATTCGACTAAAATCTCGAATAGAAGTGCTCGAAAAAAAAGCCACTGAATTATCTGTACATACTGATGAATTTCGAATTCTTTATGATTACAACCACTGGAGAAAAGTAAAAAATGATCTTCAGTCACGAGTTTTTCGGTCTCCTCATCTATTTGCTTTTGAAGGTTGGATGCCGACTGCAGAGTATGAAAAACTAGAAAAATGGCTGAAAAATGCTTTTGTGGGAGAGGCTGTAATCGAAAAAATCGAACCAAAAGAAGGAGAAGAAATGCCAGTACTGCTCAAAAATGCACAAGGATTTTCTTCTTTTGAACCGATCACGGGCATGTTTGGTTTACCAAAAACGAAGGAATTTGACCCAACCATTTTTATGGCCCCATTTTTTATGGTGTTTTTTGGACTTTGTCTTTCCGATGTCGGATATGGAGCAATTTTATTACTAGTAGCTAGTTGGCTACTGCTTTTTGGAAAATTCTCAAAAGAAGCAAAAAATGCTATTTTTCTTCTCTTATTCTGTGGTATTTCTGCTATTTTGGGAGGAATAATTTTGGGAGGATATTTTGGACTAACAACGGAGCAAGCTCCAGCCTTCCTCGTAAATTCCGAAGGCAAATTTGTCGGCCAACTCCTCGATCCTATGGCTGGAGCTGGCCCCGTCTTATTCCTCGGAATCGCTCTGGGACTTGGATTATTACAACTATTCTTTGGAATCATCTTAGATTTTGTGAAAAAAATAATGAGTAAAGACTACATAGACGCGGTTTGTGATCCAGCTGCTTGGTTTTTCTTTTTGCTGATGCTTGTCCTCTACGGGGCCGCGGATTACATTGGGTTAGAGAAAGATCTGATGAGTAAATTATATATCGCCGGAGCGGGAATCCTCGTGCTCACACAGGGCCGAGACCAAAAAAATTGGTTGCTTAAGCCAATCTTTGGGATTTTGGGACTGTACAATATCACCGCCTACCTCTCAGATCTACTCAGTTATTCTCGTATCATGGCTCTCGGGCTCGCTACTGGAGTAGTAGGATTTGCGATGAATATCACGGCAGGAATTCTCAATGACATGATTGCTGTCCCGGTGCTCGGAACTTTGGTGGCAATCTTTGTAATCCTGTTTGGACATACACTTAACTTCTGTCTCTCCATTCTCGGAGCTTTCATACACTCCGGTCGTCTGCAATTCATCGAATTCTTTGGGAAGTTCTACGAGGGCGGTGGTCGAGAGTTTCAACCGTTTAAGAGAAAGAAGAAGTATTTGCACTTTGAGTAAAGCCAGTTAACAAGTTTACAAGCAGGGTGACACGTTGTATATTTTTTCGTACCCCAAAAAATGGCGGAGAGACAGGGATTCGAACCCTGGATGACGTTGCCGCCATAACGGTTTTCAAGACCGCCGCATTCGACCACTCTGCCATCTCTCCGTCGTCACTGGAAGACTGCGTTGTTTTCGTTTTCTTTCAGAAAACTCTAACTACTTCGTCTTCGCCCCGTCCGCCGTCCCGAGTACTCGGGAACGAAGGCGGATCCTCTCAAAATTCGATCTGTCCCTATTTTTTTCCCTTTAAGATCAAATTTTGTAGTTTTGCGGGGGGATTGTAAAAAGAAGTATAATTTTCGCAAGTCTTATTTTTTACCGAAAAATAGAGAATCATGTTGTTTTGAGAAAAAAATTTTGGTGATTGCTACAAATTATAAAGGAAAAGATCTAGGATGAGAAATTTATTGGAGCAATTTTAAAAAACGGGAAAACAGATTGATGAGCTTACCAAGAATCAGTGTAGTTTTTTTTAAAACGCCCGTTCCAAAATCTCCTTCCCCCATCTCGTATTTTCTCGCGGGTCAAGGAAGATGATTTTTTTTGCATTTGAGAAGATAGAAGTTCTGCGTGACAAATTTGCAGCAACCTGCGGAATTGTCCAACTGCTCCAGAAATTTTTCCCCGCGATTTTCATAGACTCTTCCACGGCTTCCAGGAGTGGGGAAGGCGGATTGAAGGGGAATTTTTGGGCGACAATTATTTTCCATTTATAATTTTCCAGATCCGGATGAATGAGTCTCTGGGTGATCAGGATGGTTTCCTGTTTTTGCTTCAGAAGTTCGAGGATCTTTCCTTCTCCTCCATTGATTCGTTCTCCGAGAAGTTCGATGTTTTCCTCCTTCAGACTTTCCGTGAGCTGATCGTACACATTTCGTGCGGCTTCTTGACTGCTGAAGTTTACTATCATGTGATCTTTTGGATTCAGTTCTTTCTGTACAATCTCTACGATTCGCTCTCCGCAAAAAGTATTGAATCCAGGATTGTTAGCCGAGATCACATCTTTGGCAATTACGAGTTTTTTCTCCGAAAAAAGAGCTTCATCTTCGAAGAAGAATCCGTCTTTTGTTCCGATAAAAGTTTGAAACAGCTCATTGGCATTTGCTCCAATTCCATGTCGATGGCAGATGATTTTTGGAAAATTATTTAATGCTTTTTTGAGATGATCCCAATCAGTAAACCGCCAAAGATTTAGATTGAGATTTCCATTGTCCGGGAAATAATTTATCCATCGGACCGTTCCTTGAGTTTCCGTTCCTTCCAGTATTTCAGCAGCAAAATTTAATTTTTCATTTTCTGAATCTATTTCTCGGAGCAGATTGGCAAATTCTGGATACCCCTCTTTTGGCAGTAATCGCATTCTTTCTGGAAAAGGACCAATAGCGTGGTTCAATTTCTTCTCGATCACTTCTCGAACAAAATCTCGGATAAAAAATAACGTTTTGTTTGCTACGGATTCCTCTTTCGCATTGAGCAGTGGGGAGAGAGATACCGTTTCAGTTGGGGATTTGAGCATTTCCTCCGTGAACTGTTCTGCTTCATCGATGATCAGCACTCGATCTTTGAAAATCTCTAAATCGTGGAATCGAAAAAACGCCATGGGGGTGAGCACCATAATTTTTTCGTCTTTTCTCTCGGCTACAATTTCTTGGAAAATCGGGTGATCTGGATCATCCAGACAGACCTCTCGCCAAAAAGTGCCTTCGTATCCTGCGAGATCAAAGAAATCATATCCTCGTAGTCCGAGATGGTGTCGAAACGCACATTTCAGATAAAAGGTAGTTTCTTTGTCATCTAATTTTTCTCGGTTTTCTGCGAAAGTTTGTAATTTCTCTGGATCAAAGATTACCCCAGGAGTGGGAAACTTCTTCACTCCGGGGAAGAAATTGAGTTTGGGAGAAATAATGAGAACCGATTTTTTTTCGGCTATTTTTTCGGCCACGGAAAGCATCGCTTGGCTCGCAGGCACTGAATCTTTAATTCGCCAAAAAATTGATTTTTCAGGAGTGAGATTTTTGTATTTTTCCCAGAAGCTGGGATCGATTTCTTTTTTTTCTGGTTCAACAATTTCTTCTTTTTTTTCAAAAATGAAATCTGGATTTCCAGCACTTTTCAGAAATAAATCTTTGGCATACCAGTCGGTCTTATTTTCAAGGAATGGTTTTATTTCCGTGAAAAAATCGGGCGGAAGGTTTTTTATTTTTTCTTCCAGCATCGCAAAAAGTTCCACGCACGCTTCTACATCCGACATCGCTCGGTGGGCTTCTTTGTGTAAGAATCCGTATTTTTTCGACAGCACTTCCAGGGCAAAACTCTCTTCTCCGGGAAGCAAAATTCTTGCTAATTCATGCGTATCGATCCGTGGATTCTTACTCACATCGATGCCATTAGCCACCAAAAAATTAATATCAAAATCGATGTTGTGACCGACGATGATCGAGTCGCCAATTTTTTCTAGGATTTCTGATTTGAGATCTGCCAGATTTTTCCCCTCTTTTTCGATTTCCTCAGGGGATATCCCTGTGAGACTAGAAATGAAAGCCGTGAGGGGAGATTTGTCCGGGATGGATACTTGATCAAACCGAGTAATTTCTTTTCCGCCTTTTATTCGAATGAAAGAGATTTCAATAATCGAATCTTTTTCTGGCGAAAATCCAGTGGTTTCCAAATCGAGAAAACAAAAGTCGTTCATCTTTTTAATGAATAATGATTAATCAGTAATGAGTAAAGTATATTTTTTATTGAAATAATTTTATCAGTTTTATCGATTCAGTCATTCCAGCCACGATTTCACATTGGCAATCAAAGAATTTATTTAAAAACTTCACAATTTCTTTGTTGGCTTTTCCTTTTTCTGGGGGAGCGGCGATTTTTATTTTTACCGTATGTTCTTCGTCGGCCAAGATTTCAGTAAATTCATTTTTGGCAGCGTTAGGGGTGATTTTTGCACGAAAATAAACGATGTTTTTTTCTGCTAGAGTGGTTTTAGTTGTTTCAAAAAAATCTTTTATACTAAACCGCCTTTGAAATTTGTATAAATTGATATAAACTTTGGTTAG
>CAYFOO010000011.1:0-29576 GCA_964344775.1 uncultured Candidatus Peribacteria bacterium | reverse complement strand
TTTCTCTGAAATCGCTTATTTATGCGGTTAAATGCGATGGGTGTGAAAAATTACGCAATCAGAAATTGACAATAAAATAAAATTGAACTAATAAAAACTAAAAAATAAGAATGGAGAATCTGAGTGAACAAATTCATAATAATTTCGAAGAAAGTGAATTTTTTAGTTTTGATTATTCTAAAATCTCCCCTCGCTATCGTGCAAGTAGTTCACCTGATGACAAAATAACCCTTTACAAAGGTGCAGTAAGAGGATTACATCAAAATGGCTTTCTATCTCTGGCTCTCGGAGAAGGCAAAACAGATCACCTCGTAGAAGTAAAAGACCGTATTCACAGAGGCTCAGATGAAGAGATTTGGACAATTCTTGATGGTCATACTTCCTATTTTTATGACACTCCCTTCTTGTCAGCAACTTTTAATCCTGAAGCTGCTCAAGTTTTTGCACCCAGCAGTTACCGTCTCCCCTCTGTTAAAACAATATATCAACTCGTAATTTCAGCGAGAAGGTGTATTTTAGATGCATTTGATACTGGAAATATTGGAAGATCAAAAGAAGTTTTAATTTTAGGAAAAATATTTCCAGATGAAATTACAGCAGTGAAAAATTGTAATACTCCTGAAGCCTCTGAATTAGCTAGGGTAGTAGATGGAATAACTAGAATAAAAGATAGTCACGATAGAACTTCAGAAAATACTAGAGCAAAAGATCCGAAAAATTGGTTTGCAACCGAATTTAGTGTTGTACCTCCATTTTTGGACTCTTTGAATACACCTTCCCTGTCTGCGAATCCTGAATAATCGCCCAAAAAAGATCTCCAATCTTTATCTCTGTTTTTTCTCGCAACCTGAGGTCTGATCGTGTACTTTTCCAGATTGCTTGAACTTTATTATCTTTTTCTTTGCTGGAGCAACCTTGTCCTGTCCGCCATAGCCTTGGCGAAGGGGGAAGGTTGCTTCTTAACTTTTATTTGTGCTGATACCGGAATATTTCGGTTCAATCTACCCCATCCTACATCAAGATTTCGGACGACAGGCAAGATTGAATCAGCAAAGATCATTTCCTTTCTCCCAAATTTGCCTTATTTTATTTCAGTACTACAATACTCATTGTTAAACTAAATCTCATGAAAACCACACAATTTACCGTCTATATTGAACAAGATGAAGATGGAGTATTTATTGGCTCCATTCCCTTGATCCCAAGCTGCTATGCACAAGGAGACACAAAAAAAGAAATGCTAGAAAACCTAACCGAAGTATTAAAACTTTGCTTACGAAATAGAGATACCTCTTTTCTTCCAAAAGCTCACTTCGTAGGGACACATAATCTAGATATTTCTTATGCCTAAACTCGTCCCTATCAAACCACAAAGACTCGTAAAAATTCTCCAGCATTTGGGTTTCAAAAAAAGAGATGCAGAAGGATCTCACGTGTTTTTTCAACATACCGATGGCAGAACAACCACTATTCCTGTACACAAAAAAGACATTAGTCGAGGCTTGCTTCGCAAAATTTTGAATGACATACAACTCACTACAAAAGAATATGAAAAGTTAAGAATTGGATGATTCGATGGTTAGATTATGAGACCAATCGCAATTTTCCAATCGTCTACTTTCCATTTTCCAAAGCTTTAATGCCTCACCTCCATCTTCGCACTTTTGGAATACCCCTCCCCCGTCTGCGAATCCTGAATAATTGCCCAAAACATATCTCCAATCTTTATCTCTGTTTTTTCTCGTAATCTGAGATCTGACCGTGTACTTTTCCAGATGGCCTGCACTTGGTTGTCTTTTTTTTCTGCCCCCTCTCGTGGAATGAAAACCGGACAGCCGCTCTCAGAACGATAAGGAATCTGAGGACAAAAATCAGCAGCATCAGAAATGCCATCAAAATCAACATCTTGCAGCTGTGCAAAACCAACACTAAAAACAGAAATTAGGGTGATTAAATACAAGGAGGGCATTTCAAATTTTTAATTTTATAATTTTTAAATTTTCTAAACAAATCTTAATTTTTAAATCTTAAATCTGCAATCTGAAATCAAAAATTATTTAATACTTGATACTTAATACTTTATACCTGATACTAAAAATATAATGCAAATTAAAAATTCTAACCTTTCCCATACCATTTTCCTCGACCAAGGTGAATTCCTCGGTGGGGCCGAGAGGTTTTTGGTCGACTTTTTTCAGAACTTGAACAGCTTAGAAAAAAAACAGATTTCTCCACTGATTCTGGGGGGCAAAAGCCAAAAATATCAAAAATTCATGGCCGGAGTTCCAATTGAAGATTTCACTTTTCCTTCGGTAAAAGGGAATATTTTTTATAAATTTTTTGCGATTTTCCACCTACTCTGGACCGCTTGGAAACTAAAGAAAGTAATTCATTCAAAAAAAACACGAACGATTTTTTCCAATACCCCCAGAACCCACTTTGTCATGCTGCTAGCCAAAAGCATTTTTGGGATAAAAGGTAGGTGGGTTTGCATGTTTCATGATTTCACGGTGCCAAAATTTCTCGTAAAAGCGATTGGCAACACAGCGGATGTACTCATCGCCAACTCCATGCCCACACGGAATTTTCTCAGAAATTGCATTGCCAATAAAAATTATGACAAAATCCAAATTGTAGAAAACGGCATTGATTTCACTCAGATTCCGAATCCCATCTGCCCAAAAGAAATCAAAAACATCCTCATTCTCGGAAGAATCGATCCCCGAAAAGGACAATTTTTTGCACTGGAGGCGGCTGATATTCTGCAAAAAACACATCCAAATTTAAATTTCACCTTTGTCGGCAATCCAGTGGCATCTGATCCCGCCACTCTCAAATACCAGAAAAAATGCCAGGATTTTGTTCGATTCAGAAAGCTCAAAAATGTACAATTTGTCCCCGAAGTAGAAAATCCTTTTGAGACCATTCTCAAGTTTGATTTAGCTCTTTTTCTTCCCACAGAACGAGAAACCTTTGGGCGTGTAGTGATTGAGGCTTTGGCACTGGGAAAACTGGTCTTATCTTTTGACATGACCGGTCCACGAGAAACACTGAAAAACTATGAACATTTCCTCCGGTATCCAAAAACTTCTGTGTTGATCGAAGGGCAAAATGCCAAAGCACTAGCAGAAAAAATTGCTTTTTTTGTAGATCATCCGTCAGAAATCAAACTCTTCACCGAAAAAGCTAGACCGTTTGTAGAAAAAAACTTTTCACTGGAAGAAACGAGGAAAAGATTGGTGGGAATTTTGGTGGAATAATATCAAAAAACTAATTTTTCGTCTTTTTCCCGTCGTACCCAATCCAAATAATTTTTTAGCTTATCATCAGGTGACATACTGTCATTTGCAGCAGCAAAACTCCCTACAATTTTCTTGATCCTTCTAGCTGTAACCCCTTTCCCAAAAAACACAGCCAATCTACCAACAAAAATCTTATTTCTTCTAACTACTAAATCAAACTCAGAAACTGATTTTCTCCTTTCTGAAAATAATACAAAATCTACTCTAAGGCCGCTTTTTTCAACATTAACCGATTTCATCACAATTCTTATATTATCTTTTTTAAAATTTGTCCATTATTTTTTATTCTTGCCACTCTGTCAACAATCCCCTATAATCCTCCCCGATGGCAAAATACAAACGAATACTTCTCAAACTCTCCGGTGAAGCCCTTTTGGGTGACGAAAAAGAATTTGGAATTGATTACACCGTACTCGATAAAATCGTAAAAGAAGTGGCCGAAGTGTACAAACTCGGTGCAGAAATCGTCATCGTCATCGGTGCTGGGAATATTTGGCGAGGAGCTAATCATGAGTCAGGAATTGATCGAGTCCCCTCTGACTACATCGGTATGCTAGGAACCATCATGAACTCCATTGCTCTCCAAGCCGCATTGGAAAAAGCCGGCGTTTATTCTCGAGTTTGCTCCGCTCTCAATACTCCTGCCGTAGCGGAACCATATATCCGCCGAAGGGCGGTGAGACATCTGGAAAAGAAACGTGTCCTCATCTGTGCTGCAGGAACTGGAAACCCCTACTTTACCACAGATTCTGCTGCAGCCCTCCGAGCCCTCGAACTAGAATGTGACGTGGTGATCAAAGCTACCAATGTAGATGGCGTCTATGATGATGATCCACGCAAAAATCCAAAAGCCAAACGGTATGACACCGTCACTTTTGACGAAGCACTAGAAAAAGATCTCAAAGTAATGGACGCCACCGCAATTGCCCAGTGCCGGGACAACAAACTCCCAATCATCGTTTTTGAACTGATGAAAGCCGGGAACCTCAAAAAAGTAGTGGAAGGAAAAGATGTTGGGACGAAGATTGTGCTTTAATCAAATATCACATAATCAAACGACCCAATTGCGGTTTTTTCTGGGATCGTGAGTTCGAGCTTCTGCGTAAAGTCTCCCTGGGCAATGTCAGCTACGATGTCATACGCACTCTTTGGCATCGGTGTACCATCTGTCGTGAGTGTGAAAGGAATTCCTGGAATTTTTTGACTCTCGTCCACACTCTCAAAAGGTAAAATTGGTCGAAAAACCAACTGAAAATTATTTCCCTCACTCAAAAAATCGCTCAAAGTGGTGGGGCAATTGTCTACACTAGTACAAGGTATTCTCTTTCCAGCTATTGAGTCTCCTGAACCAATTGTTGCTGGCAACCCTGATTTACAGATAAATTCGGTCTCTCCCAGACATCCTCCCTCATCTTTTGGGAGGAATGTTTGAAGTCCCTCCGTCGGATGTTTTCGAGAAATCTTCCAATCGATCAATATCTCCTCCTCTTCCGTCCCAAAATCAAATCCATCCGGAATTCCTTCTCGCGTAAAAGAAAGAGTAAATCCCTCTGAGGCAATGTTGAGATTTTCCTCAAAAGGAGTATCTAGCGGAGTCGTCGCACTATCCCAAAAAAATGGAATCTGTATCGTCTGATTTTCCTTCAAAATTCCGGTAATCGGATCCACTCGTCCATCGATTTTCCAATTCACCAGAGCACTAATCACCTGATGCAAAATCTGCTGAGAAGTGTCATCTCCCACGAAGTGGGTCCCCGCTCCCCGAGCATTATGATGAAAAAATGCAGACTCAATCCCCGACTCTGCCGCAAAGAAAATCTGATTTGATCGCTCAATATTGGCACTCTGCTCCAGTGACCTCGCCACCGCAAAAAGAATAATCATCACCACCGTCAGAAGTAAATATGACGTCCCCAAAGCAATGAGCAGCGATACACCTTTATTTTTTGTTTTATATTTCATTCTCCCCCAGTTTACTCTCAAAATGTGCAGTGTCAAAAATCGAAATAAAAAAATTATTTGCATACAATCTATATGTATTTACAATACATCTATATTAACAACAAAAAGAATGCAAACTGCTCGTATCACCACCAATCTTCAAGTTTCTCTAATGAATTTCCTAATTGCTGAATCAAAAAAATCAAAAAAAACAAAACGCCAAATCATAGAAGAAGCACTAGAATGGTACCAAACGGAAAAACTCAGAAAAAAACTCACTACCGCTGGAAATAAAATGGCAGAAGACACAAAAGAAATGGACGAATGGCTTTCTATTGCCAATAACACTTACAACTTATGAAAAAATATGATATTGTTCTTATAAACTTAAATCCCACCAAAGGTTCTGAACAACAAGGCATCCGCCCCTGTTTGATTTTACAAAACAACGCAATAAATGCTTCAAAAATAAAAACCATCACCATCGTGCCATTTACCAGCTCAATAAAAAAAATCCCATGGTCTCTAATCATCAATCCAACTTCTACAAATAACCTGGAAAATTTGTCACGATTAGAACTGAGTCAAATCCGAACAGTAGACCAAAGTAGAATTATTAGCACATTGGGAAGATTGGATTCTCACTACGAAAACGAATTACGAGAAAAAATCGTTCTATTTTTTGATCTATTTGATAAATTTTAAAAGATGGAAAAAGTATATCTCATCATCCTTGATGGATTTGGATTAGGCAAGGGGGACAAAACTGACGCTATCGCTGCAGCCAAAAAGCCATTTATTGACAAACTTTTCACTGAAAACGATGTAGCAAAACTGAAAACTGACGGAGAATCAGTGGGACTACCTGGATTCCAAACTGGTGGATCAGAAGTCGGACATATCACGATCGGATCAGGACGGGTGATCAAACCTCTGCTCACCAAAATCAACGATCAAATCGAATCGGGAGATTTTTTCAAAAATGAGAAATTAATTGAACTCTTCCAAAAAGCACAAAAAAACGGTCGGATCCATCTGATGGGACTTTGTTCTGATGGCGGAATCCACAGCTTCCTGCCTCACCTTTTTGGTCTGCAAAAAATGGGAAAAAAATACGGAATTGAAAATATTTTTATCCACACTTTCCTCGATGGGCGAGATGTGGGTGAGCGAACGGCAAAAGAATACCTGCAACAAATTGATGACCAAAAGATTGGCAAAATCGCGAGTGTGGGAGGCCGATTTTTTGTCATGGATAGGGATATGAACTGGGATCGAGTTCACACACACTACGATGTGCTCTGTAACCCAAAAATATCAGCCAACAAAAAATCCTGGAAAGAAGTGATTGATCAATTCTACACAATATCGGACAAATCAGATTATTACCTCCCTCCAGTGTTATTGGAAAAAGAAGGCCAGATCCAATCTGATGATGTGGTAATCTTTTTCAATTTCCGGACCGATCGAGCTCGTGAAATTTCTGCAGCTTTGGCAGACAAAGACTTCAAACATTTTTCCAGACCGATAAAAATCAGCAAAAAAAATTATGGGATCTTTGGGGATTACTACGATGGAGCAGTTAAACCTTTTTCCTTTGGTAAAGAAAAGATCAAAAACACACTTGGAGAAATCATTTCCAAAAAAGGAGAAAAACAATTGAGAATCACCGAAACAGAAAAGTTTAATCACGTAACGTTTTTCTTCTCTGGAGAAAGAAAAGATGAATTCCCAGGAGAAAAAAGGCTTCTTATTGCTTCGCCGAAATGTGCTTCTTATGCGGAGAAACCAGAAATGTCAGCTAAAAGACAAACCAACGCAGCTCTCGCAGAAATTAAAAACAATGAGTATCAATTGGTGGTACAGAACTTTGCCAACGCCGACCTAGTGGGACACTCTGGAAACTTAAGAGCCACGAAAAAAGCGGTGGGAGTCCTAGATGAATGTTTGGCAAAGCTCATCCCACTCGCTCAAAAAAAAGGCTATGACATCGTTCTCACGGCCGACCACGGAAATGCCGATGAAATGATATACCCAAATGGTGATCCATCTGCTTCACATTCAAAAAATCTGGTCCCCTGTGTGGTATTGGCAAAAGATCGTCAAAATATAAAACTGCGAGCAAAAGGCACCTTGGCCGATATTGCTCCCACTATTTGCGAACTGCTCAACATCAAGATTCCAAAAGAGATGGCGGGAAAAAGTTTGATAAAAAGCCACTAAACTTTTTCTGATTCAGAAGGATTTACCTCCCCCCAAAGGACATCCCCTTTTTCGTTATCATCTCGCACAATAACTATTTCATCTCCTTTTCTGAGAAGTGGAATTTTTCCATCAAAATGATAAGTACTTCCATCTGGAAACATTAAAAGTGTTTCTGGAGGGAGTTCAATTCCTTGTCTTTGTACCATCCTGGATAATAAATTAGCATTACTGATAGTCCCCACTACTCTCATTCTTAACACCTCTCCTTCTTCTCCTTTTTTAACTATTTTAAACAAACCATCTAAAACCCCTCCAACTCTTTCTCTAAATTCACGTTCTGTTTTGAGATCAATTTCTAGTTCTTTTTTTTCTCTCTTAAGGGAACTAAGATCTCCTAAACACACAAATAATACTAAAAAAATCAAAAAACCATTCATATAGTTATCGAAAGCACTAATTATTTCTAAAAATTTTTTGTGCCTTTCTTCTGGGGTGGGTGTTTCAGGACTATCTATTTTTTTTCCAAATTTCATATATCCTGTTTATAATTTTTTGACAAAAAAGTCAAATAAAACTACTTCGAATTTTGAAATTTGTGCAATTCAATTCTTGTTTTTATAATTTCAGGAGATAAATTAGATCTTATTATTAAAATATAAAAAATATCTTTTAGCACGATTTGAAATACTAAAGATGGAGGTGATTGCCTCTTTTTTTATTGTTCTTATTGCTTCCACTACTACATTAGCCGTTGCAAAAAAAACTTGCCTTTTCCCACTTCCTCACTACTCTCGAAGTTGCTTTTATTTTTTAACCCCCTAAACGATGAAGTTTTTCTGTTGTAGTTCGAAAAAAGAATGCTGTGACAACCCAGCACTCGCCCTCGGACTTATCCGAATCGGGATTGTACTTCTTTTTCTCATCCCAGGAGTAATGAAACTCACCGGACCAGACATGTTTCTCGGGATGCTCGAAGAAAAAGTTGGTCTCACTGGCACACTCAAAACAGTGGCTTATTGGGCTGTTGTGATCACTGAAGTCGGTGGTGCTGTAGCCGTAGCTCTTGGAAACATGGTGCCTCGGATTATCTACAAACTAGCACTCGCTGGTTTCGCTGTGATTCTGATTGTTGCCATGGCAAAAATACACTGGGGCAACAACATGGCTATGATTTCTCACACTCTCATGCTCTTGAACGTGATAGCACTGATAGTTTCTCGTCCAATGTGCCCGGCTGGCATTTGTGGTGACAAAGACTAATTTTTTAAAATGTTTTCTCAAAAATAGGCTGGAATACAAATTCTAGCTTATTTTTTTAATAAAAATTTTCCCAATTCTTCTTTCAGCTCCTCAATCCCTTTTCGACTCACACAAGAAACAAATACCTTTTTTTTCCGAAAAGTGGAAAATTTCTTAGGCTTTTGAAGCCGATCAATTTTATTGAAAATATACAAACGAGGAATTTCCTGACATCCAATTTGATCGAGAATTGTTTCTACTATTTTTATTTTTTCTGTGCACTGTGGATCACTGGCATCAATCACATGTAGAAGTAAATGTGCCTCCTGAGCCTCCTCAAGTGTCGCCAGAAAAGAAGAAATAAGATCTGGCGGTAAATCCCGGATAAATCCAATCGTATCAGCCACCAAAATTTCTTGTTCCGCTGTTGGCAACCAAGTTTTTCCTATTTTTGTATCCAACGTAACAAACAGGGCATCGTTGACCTCAATGTCTTTGTTTTTGGTCAAAACTTTCATGAGTGAAGATTTGCCAGCATTGGTATATCCTACTAGAGCAGCGGTCAGAATCCCCGTTCTTTTCCTATGTTTTCGCTGATTTTTTTGAACTATTTGCAGTGCTTGTATCTTTTCTTCCAACTGTTTTATCTGTCGACGAATGTGTCTTTTTTCGGCCTCAATCCCTTTTTCTCCAAGTCCTCGTGTACCAATCCCTGCTCCCGCACGCTCAAAAAGTGTAGTTGCATGACGAGCATAGAGTTTTGGAATCTCGTGTTGCAACTTCGCTAGCTTAATCTGCAACTGGGCCAAGCGAGAAACTGCATGTCGATCAAAAATTTTAAGAATTAAATCCACTCGATCCCAAAGTTTTTTCTTCGGAAAAACCTTCTGTAAATGTAGATACTGATTGGGTTTCAACATCCCATTGATAATAATTAATTCAATTTCATTTTCTTTCACAAACTGAGCTGCTTCTTCGATTTTTCCAGTTCCCAAAAATGTCTTGGCGGAGGGGCGTCCTCGTTTCTGAATTATTTTTTCTATCGTGATTCCGCCCGCGGCGATAATCAGTTGTTGTAATTCTTCCAAGTTTTCTTCCGCCGTGCATCGATTCTCGTCTTTGTCGATGATATCAAGGATGAGCGTTTTCATTTTTTTAGGATGCTTCATTTTCTTTTATAATTTTAAATGACTTTCAAACCAATCTCAAAGATTATCTTGCATCACATATCCAGCTCAAGTAAAATCCAACCACTAACCTTTTTAAAAACAAAATGACACCTGAAGAAAATAAAAACGATACCACCACTCCCATACACGAAGACCACATCGTGGAAGCAAAAGTAGAAGACAAAGTTCTTTCTATCAAAGCTCGGTGGGATGAAAATACTATCTTTTCTCTCTTGGGGGGAGCGTCTC
Source organism: uncultured Candidatus Peribacteria bacterium (assembly GCA_964344775.1). Taxonomy (GTDB): domain Bacteria; phylum Patescibacteriota; class Gracilibacteria; order UBA4473; family UBA4473; genus CAYFMH01. The sequence continues at coordinate 19,471 of CAYFOO010000011.1, read as the reverse complement.
TCTTGGTAGGAGTGTTTTGTCTGTACCGAGCTTATGCCTCATACGGAGTATTAGAAAATAGTGACGGCATGCCACTTTTTATCAGCATGCTTACCGTCTGTGGGATTTTACATTTAGTGGAAGGACTTGGATTTTTCCAGTATCGAAAATGGCTTCCCTACCTCCTTTTTGCCAATTTAGGCATCATCATACTTTTTCAGATAATTGCCTATTTCAATAATCTCTTCCCCTACATCGATGACTTCAGTTTTCTCACAAAACAAGTCGCCTGGGATATTATTAAAATAATTATCTGGAGCATCACGCTCTCAGTCCTCTGGGGAATTATTTGGGCCATGGTAACCTGGTATACCTTTAAGCACAAAGATTTGTTTGTAAACTAGTCTTTCATCCTGCTTTCAATTGAAGTGTTTTTATTGAAAATTATTTTGTTTTTAAAGAATTCATGAAAACCATTCTCCTCGGTCTCACCACCACCCCTGCCTCCAACTGGCGAGGTAAAATCAAGGAAATTGATATACTAAATCTCAAACAAATAGCTGCATTTCCAACTTTCCTCAAACCCGATGAACGAAAAGAATTGTATGATCTACTCAAAAAAACAAATCTCAATTCTATCCCTCACGTCCACCTCAGAGACGATATGGAGGAGTGGGAACTGGATTTTTTTCGAGATAACTACGGGACAGAAATTTTCAATATTCACGCGGTTCCAAGTGCACTAGAATTTTTAAAATGGTCGGAATATCGAGAAAAAATCTTCATCGAAAATACGTACAACATCAATGATCTTTTTTATGAAAATTTGGGAAAATGTGGCGGCCTGTGTGTTGATTTTTCACATTTTGAGGATTATGCCGTGATTCAGAAATTGCCCCATCATCAGAATCTATCCAAATGTTTAGATAAGTACAAAATCGGCTGCTGCCACATCTCTGCCATCAACAAAACCCCAGAAATAGCCCAAGATGAACGTAGAGAAGATTTTTCCATTTATAGTAACCATTATTTGCATGATCTGAAAGAATTAGATTACTTGAAAAAATACGTAAAATATCTGCCAGATTACATCAGTATTGAATTAGAAAATTCTTTCACCGAACAATTAAAAATTAAAAAATATCTGGAAAAAATGATTGGAATAAGGTAGAAACGCCCCACATGGATAACTTTGATCTACAAAAAACAGATGGCTCGGCTCGTGCGGGTGTCCTAAAAACACGAAGAGGTGACATTGAAACTCCTTTCTTTTTTTCTGTAGCGACACAGGGGGTGATAAAAGGAGCTCTCTCTGTGGACGATTTGCAAAAAATGCAGGCTCCTTTTGTGTTAGCCAACACCTACCATTTGCATCTGCGTCCAGGATCAGAATTGGTAAAAAAACTAGGTGGATTACATGAATTTATGAAATGGAACGGCCCCATCATCACTGACTCTGGTGGGTTTCAGGTTTTTTCAATTAAACGAAAAAAAATCACGGATGATGGCGTATTTTTTAACTCACACATTGACGGTCAGCGATTTTATCTCGATGCAGAGAAATCCATCGAAATCCAAAACAATCTCGGAGCCGACATCCTCATGGCATTCGACGAATGTCCTCCAAATGTACCAAAGTTTCACAAAATCAGACGGGCAGTCGAACGAACTACCGATTGGGCCAAACGAAGCCTAAAAAAACATAATGATTTGTGGCCCGTAGGGACGCATTGCAATGCGTCCAGGCCACAAATCTTCGGAATTATCCAAGGCGGTTGTTTTCCCGAACTCCGACAAAGATCTCTCGAAGAGATTACTGCCCTTCCCTTCGATGGATTTGCCCTGGGGGGGCTGGCCGTAGGAGAAACAGCCGAGGAAATGTATAAAGTTCTCGATGAAATGTGTCCACAGATGCCAGAAAATAAACCAAGATATTTGATGGGGGTTGGGAATCCGACAAATTTACTCGAGGCAATCAGCCGAGGGATCGACATGTTTGATTGTGTGATACCAATGAGAAATGCCCGACACGGAACGGTCTTTACTCAAAATGGGGATATAAAGATCAAAAATGCCAAGTTCCGAGAAGACAAAAAAGTTCTCGATGAAGGATGCAAATGTGAAACTTGTGCAGAAAAACAGTATTCCCGAGCTTATCTCCACCACCTCTTGCGAGCGGAAGAAATGGCTGCAGCGAGATTTCTAACTATTCACAACCTTCATTTTTTTCACAATCTCATGAGACAGGTACGCAAAAAAATACTTGAAGGCAATTTTGAAGAATGGAAAGAAAAGATGGTGAAAAAGTGGAATATTTATATCATACAAACATATTTATATTTGGGAACAAGCCAGTGTTTTATCTCAAACATTTTTTGAAAAATTTAAAAAATAAGTAAAGTAGCGGCTACATGACCAAAAAAATCAGAAACTTCTGTATCTTTCCCATATTGACCATTCCTCTTTGTTCAACCTTCAAAGCTTTACAAAAAGCTTCGGCAAACGAGAATATTCACACTAATCAACGCTTCCCATGAATAAAATTAGGAACTTTTGTATTATTGCCCATATTGATCACGGAAAGTCTACCCTGGCCGACCGATTTCTTGAAATCACTGGCACGATCGACAAACGGGAGATGAAAGAACAACTCCTCGACACGATGGAACTGGAGCGAGAACGAGGTATCACGATCAAATTGCAACCAGTTCGAATGAATTGGAAAGATCATCAGCTCAATCTGATTGATACCCCCGGTCACGTGGATTTTTCGTATGAAGTATCTCGAAGTCTGGCCGCCTGCGAAGGAGCCATCCTGGTGGTAGACGCGACACAGGGAATTGAAGCTCAAACTCTGGCAAATGTGTACATGGCAATGGAATACGGCCTGGAAGTCATCCCCGTGCTGAATAAAATTGATCTTCCCGCCGCAGAGCCTGAACGAAGAGCTGAGGAAATTGAAAAACTGCTGGGATTTGCAGCAGAAGACATCCTGACCGTTTCGGCCAAAGAAGGAACTAATGTACCAGAACTGCTCGATAAAATTGTAGAAAAGATCCCTGCTCCAGAAGACAACCAGATTTTTACCAAATTTCCAGAAGTTTTTACCGATGGGAATACAAAAGCCCTGATCTTTGACTCTACCTTCGACTCATACCGCGGGGTGGTGTCCAGCGTCCGTGTTTTTGCTGGAGAAATAAATAAAGGTGATAAACTTAAACTTCTCAGAACTAAACGAGATATTGATGCCCTAGAGGTCGGTGCTCTGGCTCCGAAATATGCCCCTACTCCGTCGTTAAAAACCGGAGAGGTCGGCTACATCGTCACGGGACTGAAGAATGTGGTGGACGCCCGAGTCGGAGAGACTATTTGTAAAGACGTGCCGCGGCACGTCTCAGCACAACCTCCATCGCCGCTTCCCGGTTATAGTGAAGTCACCCCCTTCGTTTTTGCCGGGATCTACCCGATCAATGGAGATGACTTCCCACTACTACGGAAAGCACTAGAAAAATTGTCCCTCAACGATGCCGCCCTCAAATACGAACCAGAACACTCCGGCGCACTCGGGCATGGATTTCGGACAGGATTTCTGGGACTGCTACACCTCGATATCGTGCAAGAGCGATTAGAACGAGAGTTTGATCTCGATATCCTCGTGACCGCTCCCTCGGTAAAATATGAAATTGTAAAAAACGACGACTCCGTCCAAACTATTGCCAATCCCGGAGAACTTCCCGATGCGGGAGAATACACAGAAATCAGAGAACCCTGGATGAATATCACCATCCTCTGTCCCTCTGATCAGATTGGCTCAATTATAAAACTCTGCACCGATCGACGTGGAACCTCAAAAAACATCCAATACACAAGTGAAAGCCGAGCTGAACTGCACTTCGAGATCCCGCTTGCTTCCATCATCACGGACTTCTACGACGATCTGAAGTCTATCTCCTCTGGCTATGCCTCCATGAGCTATGAACCAATCGGCATGCGATCGGACAAATTGGTGCGAATGGATATGCTCGTCGCTGGGGACAAAGTCGATGCTCTCTCTCAAATCACTCACAAAGATCAGGCCCAAGGGATCGGCGCCAAGTGGTGCGAAAAACTCAAAGAAATTATCCCAAAAGCACAATTTGCCATTGCGATTCAGGCCGCGATTGGCTCACAGATTATCGCGAGAGAGACAATCTCCGCGATGAGGAAAGACGTAACTGCTAAACTCTACGGAGGAGATGTGACCCGTAAGCGAAAATTGCTCGAAAAGCAGAAAAAAGGAAAGAAACGACTTAAGGCATTTGGAAAAGTGGACATTCCGCAGGATGCGTTCTTTGCGATGATGAAGAAGTAATCACATTCGAATAGTTGCCACTTGATCCATTACTCCTTCCAATCTTTCAATTTCTGCTTCTAATCTTTTTAAAAAAACTTTAATAGCATTAAACATTTGATTACAATCTCCTTTGTCCAACTCTGTCCCACTCAGATTTTTCCATTGAAAGTTTCCATTTTTTTCGTGTCCAAACCATACGTATTGGTTTTCATCTGTTTTTTTGTTTTTTGGAGGAATTCTTTTTAAGTTTTTTCTAATTTTGATAGCCCCTCCTCTAGGATTTTTATCACGCATAAAAATCATATTATGATGCACAGCATTCATGAGAAGTGTCCAAATTATTTTTTTTACTGATAACAAAGCTTTTAACTTTTCTGCTGGATCCTCTTCATCGACTTCATGTAAATTATAGGTATCAGATAATATAGAAAAAATATCTGTGTATTCTAATGTTGAGAAATCGCTCAGAGCAACTCTCACACGCAAAAGACACTTCACCTCCAAATTTATAACCATCTGCATCCCCTCCATTTTTTCAGGATCCAAAAGGTTCTCCAATGCCTCGCAATCGGGAAAAAATCGTTCCATTTTAAACATAAATCAAGCACAATATACAAATTTTTTAATATTTGTCAATTAAATTATTCCATGCTAAAATAAAGTGAAATAAAATTCTATTTCCTATTTCCTCGTCCCTGTTCCCTGTCCTAATGCAAAACACCGCTAAAACGATTGTCGAAAAACTCCAAAAAAAAGGATTCCAGGCATTCTGGGCCGGAGGATGCGTGCGTGATCTGATCCTGAAAAAAGAACCCGAAGACATCGATATCGCGACCAGTGCCAAACCGGATGAAATCGAGAAATTGTTCAAAAAAACCTATGCTATCGGGAAACACTTCGGGGTTATTTTAATCGAAGAAGATGGCCACCACTTCGAGATAGCGACCTTCCGGTCGGATTCGGGATACTCAGACGGCCGACGACCGGATTTTGTAACGTTTGCAAAGGCGGAAGAAGATGCCCTTCGGCGGGACTTTACCATCAATGGGATTTTTTATGATCCGGTGACATCAGAATTTCATGATTTCGTGGATGGACAATCGGATCTCAAGCGAGGACTCCTGAGATTTATCGGAGATCCCAGTACGAGAATCCAAGAGGATCATCTGCGAATCCTGAGAGCGGTGCGGTTTCGAAACCGATTTGATCTCGCCTACCACGCCGACACGAGAAAATCACTCAAAAGACACTGTTCCCTCATCCTGGGCGTAGCCGCAGAAAGAGTGCTGGACGAACTGAATAAAATTATTGTTCATAATGATCGAAAAAAGGCGTTTGAAGATCTGGATCGATTTGGAATTCTGGAGGAAATCATCCCAGAGGTCTCTGCCCTCAAAAAAATTCACCAGGATAAAACCATGCACTCAGAGGGAAATGCTTTTGCTCACACGCTTTTGGTACTCCATCACATCCCTCCTGGATCAAAACCAGAAGTCGCCTGGGCCGCCCTGCTCCATGACATCGGGAAGGCAAAAACGATGAAATACGAAGGCGATAGAATCCGATTTTATGGCCATCAAGAGGTAGTAATCGATATGGCAACAAAAATTCTGGTACGGTTGAAGTTTTCTCGAGCCGCTCGAGATAGGATCCTCTGGCTGATAAACCATCATCACCTTTTTGATATTTTTCGGGATATGGCTGAATCAAAAAAACTCCACTACTTCGACCATCCCTACTTCGCCGATCTCCTCACGCTCTATCATGCTGATCTCCTCGGATGTGTCCCCCGGGATCGGACGAAATGGAAAGAAGCCGAAGAATACTACTATCAGATCCGAGCAGAATACGAACTGGCTCATCGTGAGAAAAAATTACCATCGCATCACGCCGAACTCCTCACAGGAGAAGAAATCATGGAGATCCTTAATCTTCCAGCCGGTCCAGAGGTAGGAAAAATCAAAGAAAAAATCCGGGAAATGCAATTGGAAAAAAAGATCACGACGAAAGAAGAGGCGAAGGAGTTTTTGAAATCGCTCAGTTAACAAAAATATCAAAAAAACCTACGCATTTCCCTCTCTCTGCCCCCTTGATTTTTCAAAAAAATCAAGGGCCGCTTGAATTACTTCCTCTTCATCCTCATCTGGTCCCAAAGGAAACTCCTGGAGCGGTGTTGCCCCCACTATCCTTTCTCCATCTACATTTAACTCCCAAAGCTTTAAAACTCTTTTTACCCCCTCTGCCACATCTTCTATTTCCACCTCCACCAAAACGCTCCCTACAGAAAAAATTCTTGGAGCCTCGTCTCCTATTTCTTTCATCAAATCCTCAATCTTTCTTTGATGTTGTTCTTGTATCCATTCTCGAGAAACTCCAGACCTCTCTCTTTTAGCATCCATCTCTCTATAACGCCCAAGGATTTCTTGCTTTTTATCCTCAGCCACCCCATCAGGAAATGCATAAAATAGACTAGTACAAATACTCATTATGTTCATGACGTCCTGAGTTATTTTCGCTTCTGGATCTTTTTTCCTTCTTGCTTCTAAATCTTCAGTTTTAAATTTCCTAAATTCCTCCTTATTTACCCCCCCCGTCCGGATGGATCAAACACACGAAATAACGCCGCCTCCAAATATTCTACTGAAGGAACTAAAATATTTTCTAGAGTATGCCATAATGCTTCTTCTCTCCTCCTTGCCTCATGCTCAAAATCTTCTTCATCATCTATACAAGAATCTGAATCTACTGGTGTCATCATTTTTTTAGAATTTAAAAACTAAAAGCAAAATATTTTTAAATTCTTTTTTGTCAAAAAAACAAACGCGAACAATGCAACTCGAAAAAAAGATCACGACAAAAAAGGAAGCAATAGAGTTTTTGAAGAAAGAAAGAAAACAAAAGATAATCATTCCGAATAACGGATCAGCTTGAAACTCGCATTGATCACATGAGGAATCTTCTTTATTATTTCGAATACAATGACAAAAGAAGGATATATTTACATCATGGGAAGTGAAACACTCGTTCTTTATGTTGGATCAACCCACAATTTGGAAAATCGAGTGTATGAACACAAAAACAAACTAGTCCCAAATAGTTTCACGGCTCGATACAACGTAAACAAACTTCTTTATTTTGAAGGTCCCGGCGACATAACCTCAGCTCTGGACAGAGAACAAGAAATTAAAAAATGGAATAGGAAAAAGAAGCTCATTCTTATTCGAACAAAAAATCCTTATTTAAAAGATTTGGCAGAAGATTGGTATGATGATTAATCTGTAAACTTTTTCCAAAAAATAAAAGATCATTATTCCCGAATGACGGGCTTTTTTGAAACTTAAATTGATCACATGAGGGATCTTCGTTATTGTCTGAGAGTAATCGAAAAAGAAGCATTTGAGATAGCCTAAAACCTTTTTTCTCAGGATTAATTGGAAGATTCCTTATTTATCGATTGATTTTCATCTCACATCAACAATTCGGAATGACATGGTTTTTTTATTTCTAACAGCAAGTTCACCCTCCTCTTGCTACTTTTTTCTAAATTGTCTACGATCGCGACTGAATGAAAGACCGAACCATCCAGATCCTCCAAGCCCTCATCGAAGACTTCATTGAGACTGCCAATCCCGTGGCTTCGAAAAAACTGCTCAAATCCCACAATCTAGATGTTTCTTCTGCGACCGTGCGGAATGAATTTTCTCTGCTGGAGGAAGTGGGATTGATCGAATCCCCTCACATTTCTGCGGGAAAAATCCCTACAGAAAAAGGATATCGATTTTTTGTGGATGAACTGATCGATGAAGGTGAAAAGGAAATGCAGCTCGTCACCTCTCTTTTTGAAAAACATCTGCAGGCCTATCATCTGGCCAAATCAAAAGAAGTTATCTTCGATGCCCTGAGAATTGCTGCACAAATGTCTGGAAATGTAGCCTTTGCCACACTGGATAATGATCGAACTTTTTATCTGGGATTGTCCAACGTCCTTCGAAGCCCAGAATTTATCGCATCTCCAGAACGTGCTGCCCAGATCGTGGAAATCCTCGAAGGTCGAGAAAGATTTCGTGCTTTGCTTGATTCTCTCGATATCCCAAATGAAGAAATCAAAATCTTCATCGGCGAAGAAAATCTCCTCGAAGAAATCTCCAGCTGTGCCATGCTCGTCACCAGTTTTGAGACAAAAAATGTGCAAGGAAAACTCGGCATCCTCGGCCCCATGCGAATGAAATATGGCTTCAACAAAGCTATCATCAGGAATATTTTACGGATGATCGAATAAAAGTTTTTACATCACAATCTTATTTTCCTTCAAGTTCTGCCACTTTAGCTTTTAACCGTGTTATTAAATCTTTAAATTTTTGGACAGCATCAGAGAGCCCATCTTTAGCATAGGGGCACTCTTCTATTCCATCCTCAGGACACCATGGTGAATTACCTTTTTCAGCCTCCTTTGTTTCAAGACAATGACGACAATGAGCATCAATATCTTTAGGGACATGACTCAAACACTCCAATACTTCAATCAATCTTTGATGAGCTTTTAAATTACTTGGTTCTTTTTTTATGACATGATTATAAGAAGTCGCCGCATCTGTCAGATAACCATACGCGTGCTGAGCCCTGGCCCGAAAAATGTCTGTTTGATCTTTTAAAACAGCCTCAAAAGCCGGAACTCGATCCCAAATATTTACTCGATCTAATGTATTTGTTATCACACCCCTTAGTTCATCAAAAGGTGCATTGTTCCAACTCTCTCGTATTTCATTTACTGGTAAATCTTTTACATCTATTGTCATGACTCCGTAATAAATAAAAACAATCTGATGTCAAACAAAAAAATGGGAGCCTTGACGTACACACTTTGCCCACTAAAATCTCAAAGTCCCCTGAGTTTTATTAATCAATACTCATTATTCATTAATCATTGATCAAAAATGAACCTCTTCACTGATCTACCACTCGAAGCTGATGAAAATGTTTTTCACGCGGTCATCGAAATTCCAAAAAAATCCAGCATCAAGTATGAATTTAACGAAAAATATAACACCATTTTTGTAGATCGAGTTTTTCGTACTCCGGTGAGTTATCCGCAAAACTACGGATTTTTTCCGCAAACCTGGAACAAATACGACAATGATCCGATGGATGTGATCGTGATTTCCAGCGAATCATTTGGGCCAGGAGTAGTCGTGCCGATCCGAATTGTAGGAATTATAGAAATGGACGACACGGGAGAGCTAGATCACAAAATTCTCGCCGTGCCAGAAGGACACTCAGATTACGAACATTGTGAAGACATCGGAGACTTAGATGCAGAAATCGTCGCCAATCTCGAGTGGTTCCTCGAGCATTACAAAGATCGCGAACCAAAAAAAGAAGTAAAAGTTCTCAAAACAAAAGGAAAAATAGAAGCTATGGCGTTTCTAGAAGAATGTGCAGAAGAGTTTAAGAAAAAACACCAGTAATTTTACCCAGAAAGACGACCATTACTATAACCTGAAACGACTTGACCAGAGTTATTTTCGTGATATCCATTTTCTCCTAGCGAAAGTTGAGATTCTCCTTTTTTCCCGGCAATAAGGATTTCTTTTACTTTGCCGTTTGTTGTTTTTTGTAATTCTGTGAAGTCAAATTCTTCATCTTCTGTTAAATCACCAGATAAATGAATTTTTATTACCCCCGAGGGAGTTTTTTCTACTTTTTTCAGACGTCCACGAAAAGCAATTGGAAATTGTATTTCTTCGGCTTTTTCAAAAGCATCCAACTGTTCTCGACCTCTGTCTGTAGAAAGGATAAAAGGATTGTCGTCTTCTGGAAAAATAAATTTCTTTTTTCCTCTTTTCTTTTTTTTAGCTTTTTGGGAAGTTGGATCTTCATAGACAAAACCTTGTTGATTGACACCAAAAACCTGAACTTCTTTTTTCCCTTTTATTACCCACCATTTTTCATCATGAAACTCAACTTTAGCCTTGTTTTTTGGTCTACCCTTTTTTTCTTTGCCTTCAGTTTCCTCATAAGCCCAAATAGAAAAACCTCTATGAATTCCACATTCTTCAAATAGTATTCTATTTTTTCCACTATTCTTAAATAAGGCATCAGGGTTAAAGGCTATGTAATCAACCCGAAAGTTTTTAATACTAATTTTTTTCAATCCTCCGGCACAAATATCTGATACTTTTCTATCTTCTTCTGTTTCCAATAAATTAATAACTGTCTGAAGGTGTAATCTTTGTACTTTTGAATCAACTGCATGAGCATTGAGGAATTTTATTCTCCCCTCTTCTACTTCAATTTTTTCAGATTTATCAATGGCTCTTCTTATTCCTTTTATCGCAGTTTTTAATGCTTCATCTTCAATAGATTCTATTTTTCTGTCTATTTCTCCTTGTGCCTCTCTTTTTTTTTCTTCTTCTCTACAAAATTCTTCATCGATAAAATCCCCTGTCCTACTAAATCCATAAACAGGAATCCAAGATCTACTTTTGTTAATCTTCCAATTCCTATTCGGCTTCAGATGAACTCTGCGGTCGTTAGCCCATTTCTCCCAAGAAATTTTAAATCTGATAAACGGTAAATTATCCTTAAAATAAAAATCTTCCCGCCCCTCCTTGATAAGAATCGCCCCATTGAGAGCTAAATCTACCAATTCTGAATCTTTGATGACCAAATTTTCGAGAGCCTCCATCGCCTGCTTTGAAAGAACAATTCCTCCTTCGAGATTAGCAATGGATATCAAAGCCTCTCTTTGTTCAGGAGTTTTAACTTTTGCACCATTTTCAAAACAAAGATCAGTGATCTTTCCTTCACTGGATCTTAACTTTTCAAAATCTAAAAACTCACGTAATAATTCTAATTTTTCTGCTAATTCAGGTAAAACTTTAATTTTACGACCACCTTCACACAAAAAATCTACTAATTCGTTTTCTGGTTCTTCCAATTCTTCTGATTCAGTGACTATCCCACGAAAATCGTCTCCCAGTGTCATCGAAACTGAAGCAGGAGGAAACATGGGCTGTGCAAAAGATCCTTCTACCCCCCCTCCTGTCCCCCAACTTCCTTCTGGCAGAGGCTCTCCTCCTGTTTCACCTTGAGATGAATCAGGGACATCATTTTCTGGGGGCTGAAGGGGTGATTCAGGAGGCGAAGGAGAAGGTGTTTCAGGAGGAGCAGCCATAGCTTCTTCCACTGCTCCTGTCGTTTTTTCCACCAAATCCCCAATCGCCTCCGACCCATAATGTTCGACATCCAAGTTTACTAATCTTTTTTTCAAACCAGACTCTTCAACAAAAAACTGAGATTTTTTGATATTTCCTGGTTTTCCCACAAATCCTGATTCGATTTGTCCTGGTTTTTGTTCCATGAAATGCATCGATCCTTCCCCAAACCGAGAAGCCATATCGCCGTCTCCATCTATCGTAACGATACCTTTTATACGCCCTCTTTCATCAAAAACAGGGAGCATTTCAATAATTCCATTTGGTACTACAGTAAGTGCTTTTCCATTTTGCCAGATTATTACCTCTCGTTTAGACTCCCCTTGAATAAAAGTATAACTATTACTCTCCAACCAAGACGTTATTATCCCTTGGCTTTTTATTTTCAAAATTTCTCCTGCATTTTCAGCAGGTTCAAAAAGATTTTTATTTTGTTTCCTTTTTTGTGAATAAAAAGAATTTATAGTCGACACATAAGTAAAAAAGCTATCCATTCGAAAAGCATCACTTCCAGATGTCTCAGAAATCAGGTGCCGAAATTTTTCAACCACATTATTCACTCTTAGTTCTAACTCTTCCCTATTCTGTCCTCCCAAATATCGATCCTGATACATATGCTTAAAACTAGCCGAAACTCTGTCTCGAGCCTTTTCTTCGACAACTTCTAGTTGTTCGACGGGTGAAAGATCTTCTGAGAGAATTTGCCCGATTCCTGCCCCAAAATCACCACTTAAAATTGTTTCCAACTCTTCTAATTCGTTCTGTTCCTCAGGAGCACCATCCGCTTCAAATTCCACAAAAATAACCCGATCCCTCCAAGAGGAATCTTTATAAATTTGAGGAATAAAAGACAAAAATTTCATTTTACAAAACAAAAACCAGAAATTCACATTTCTATTTTATTTTTCCATTTTTCCAACACGACATTCAACTAATCTGATGGCCTGCCATCCCGACTTGTCGGGATGGCGGGACCGACGGGACTCGAACCCGCGACCTCCGCCGTGACAGGGCGGCGCTCTAAACCAACTGAGCTACGATCCCTCGTCGAAGATAACTTCATTATTTCGTTTTACTCCGTAAAACTTTCATTTATTACGTTATCTTCTTCTCTCAAAATTTTACCTGTCCAAATTTTTTACTTGATAGATAAAATTTTGGATCTTTGTTTGTCACCTGTTTCTCAAAAGAGCTTTCGGATTTTATGAGAAAAACAAAACTCGTCAAACAATTTTACTTACCTCTTCCTTCTTACTTCTTCCTTCTTAAAATTCTAATGAAAAACAATCGTTCTCCCCTCCCACTCAATAATCTTGTGTTCAGAAAATTTTCGAACGGCCAAAGCCAGTACCTGTTTTTCGATATCAGCTCCTACTTTTTTGAGCTCCGAAACAGAATATTCGTGATGTACGGGGACCACATTTTGGACAATGATCGGTCCTTCATCTAGATCTTTCGTCACAAAATGAGCCGTCGCTCCGATCAACTTTACTCCACGATTATAAGCTTGTTCATAGGGATCACCTCCGATGAAAGATGGAAGAAAAGAATGATGAATATTGATAATCGGACAAGGAGATTGATGCAAAAAATCTTCAGAGAGCACTTTCATGTACCTAGCAAGAACGATCAAATCTGCATCAAAAGCACGGACAAATTGAAGTTGTTTTTCTTCGTGCCCATTTTGCCCATTTGAAGTTGGTAAGTAGTAAAAAGGAATGTCGAATCTCTCAGAAATTCCCTCGATCGTTTTTTGATTACTGATGATACACTGAATATCGATATTCAGATCTCCGCTCAGTTGTCGAGCAATAATTTCCAACGGACACGGTAAAGTTTTTGAAGAAAAAAGTACTACTTTCAGTCTCTTTTTTGGTTGATAAAATTTGCAAGTCATATTCAGTTCTGATGCAATGGATTTAAATTTTTCATTCCAGGTTCCCACTACTTGCGAACTCCCCTGTTCTTCTCCTTCGATGCGGATAAAAAATCTACCCCGCTCCGTGTGCTGCTCCAGTTGTAAAATATTTAATTCTTCTGTCGCAAAAAAATTGGTAATTTTGGCGATCAGACCAACTTTGTCTGTGCAATGTCCAAGAAATATCATTTTATTTGTTTCTTAAAAAATCAGAACTCGTCTCTCGGATTTTTTCCGAACGAACATTCTTGACCTGATCGGCTATTCCTGTTTCCAAATCTATTTTTGGATGGTATCCCAGATCTTTGGAAATTTTGGAAATATCCGCATGCTGTCCACGAACGTATCCTTCTTTTACCGGATTTGGAATGTGTGTAGCTTTTATTTCTTTTCCCATCGCCTTGCCGATCGCCGCCACAATTTCGTTGAAAGAGCAACACTCCCCTGTCCCGATGTTATAGACTTCATTTCCAAGTGGTTTATCGGTTTCCATTGCCAAAGTAATGGCCTGCACTACATCTACCACGTTCGTAAAATCACGAAATTGGTCGCCATCCCCATAAATCACCGGTGACTTATCCCGCACCGCATCCCAGATAAATTGAGAAATAATATTGGCAAATTGTCCCTTCGCTTCTTCATTGGGCCCATACACAGACATAAAACGAAATCCGATCGTCTCGATCTCCGGATAAACCTGGTTGTAACAACGTGCACAATGTTCGTAGCAAAACTTCGTCACCGCGTAGTGATTCGGCGGCGTGACATTTTGGGTTTCCACGAGTGGCATAGGATTATTGGCATAGAGAGAGGAAGTCGAGGCATACAGAAACTTTTTTGCACCACACTTCCGAGCATACTCCAGGGTTCGGACGAAGCTCTCCACCGAATTCACATACCCATCCGCAAATCCATCCTCCATAAACATCGGTGCCGAGGAAGTCCCGGCTAAATGCAAAACGTAGTCGAAGTTCCCGCCCGTGCTTTCCAGATCTGCAACTTTGCAAGCATCCCCCTCGATAAACTGTACTTCTGAGCTCAAATTCTCTCGATCGCCGAGAAAAAGGTTATCTAGAGCTACTATCTCATATTTTTCCGTATTCAAATTACAAAAATTAGATCCGATAAATCCGGCTCCGCCCGTGACGAGAATTCGCTTTTTGGTCATCAAAAGGATGATAGCCAAAAATTTATTTGTGTCGATTCTTAGTGCAGACGATCCAAAACTTGTATTGAATCAGGTGTCGTAGCAAACTCAATGCCTTTTACAGTCAAAAATACTTTATCGCAATGAGGATCTTGCATTTTTTCCAAAATTGCTTCCACCTCCTCAGCAGTAATCTCAACCACCGCAGCAATAGGGTCATCAATTTCAATTTCTTCGCCTCCCCATTTCTCAGATTTCAAACGAGCACCTTCCCAGATTGCCACCTTAATCATCGGTTCTTCGGTCTCAACATGAGTACTCTGTGTCCCTGGCAGGTAAATTTGCTTTCCCCAAGGAATTTCTAAAACGGGATGTCGAAAATTACGCATTAAATTTCTATTAATTTTTCCAAATAATATCACTAAAAAAAGCCAAACAAGGAACCCCATCTGCATAAAAATCAAACAAAGGCTTTTCTCTTCGTTGTCGATCTAAAAACATCTCTACAGTTTCTGATTTTTGCATTACAATTCCCATTATCGTTTCACCTAAAACTTCTTCAACATATCTTCGTGTTTCGTCTGTAAATACTTCTACTTTTACATCTACCTTTGTTTTTCCAATTTCAGTTTCCCCATTTCTAGCTTCTACTGAAACATTAGATCCTGCTGGTAAATACCCTACCATTACCGGTGCCTCACCAGGATGAGCTTGTAATTTCGCAGATTCGAGTAAAAGCAAAGATGTTTCAAATTTCATATTTCGACTCTTTTAGAATAATTATTTTTTAAATTTTGTCAAGCGAATTCTAAGTAATTTTTCACACATCTAAACTTAACAACGATAACAACCTTCGTCCGTAAACCCGGAATTAATTCCGGGTTTAAGGGATGTGATAGGACTAGAACAAACATTGAAGAATGTCAGAAAAATTGCAGGTGTGAAAGCTTACAATTCTAAAAATTTAATGTAATTTTAATGTTTCACGTCTCAAAATGTATAAAATTATTGTTTTAAACCCCAAATACCATGAGAGTTACCAAATCCACCCTCCTCACCGCCCAAAAAGGCTCCGCTTTTTTCCTTTCCTATCCCGATGCTGTGGCTGAACTAGAAGAAGCCATCAAATCCAAAGGCATTCCCACCCTTTTTCACGAAGCGGGAAAAACTTTTGAAAAAGAAATCGCCGAACACAAGAGTTCTGAAAACCTCATCAAGAGCACCAAGTCCAATCTTCGTGAATTATCTAGCCGTCTCCGACACCTGGCCTATGATTTGGAAGATGTGGTAAACGTGTTACTGAAACTAAACGGCCAAGAAGAACACGAAATCGACTTTGTGAGGACGAAAAACGATATTTATGACTACGAAAGACTCGTCACTCAACTCGAACATCATACAAAACTGATCGAAGCCAACGTCACGCTCAAAACTTCCTTCGATAACTTCAAAAAAGATCTGACACAATACAAATCAGAACGAGCGAAGATCGGAGATGCCTTGTCACAAGAAGAAAAAGAAGAACTCGATGTAGATGAAGCTACGTTACACTACCGACCGATCATCTCCGCCCTCTCATCAGCCGTGTATCAGTATCTCCGGCATACTTCGCCAAACCTGTTTGAAGCGTGGCGAACAAAAAAACCAAAAAAAGCGAGTGCTAATAGTGGTGACGAAGTAGAGGAAAATGCTTAGAGATGTTTTAAAAAGGTGGCACACCACCTGACCTGTCCTACAAAGCCCCGAATAATCGAAAGCTCCAGCTAAAATTTCTGTTACTAGAAACTAAGAACTAAGCTCTAAGTTCTAACAACTGTTCCTATTTCTTCCTCGTAAAAAACTCAATCCGATCTCCTATCTCAAACTTGAGTCCCTGATGTGATACCTTGAGCCCACACTCAGTCCCCTCTCCTACTTCATTTTTTTCATCCGTCCCTTGTTGAACACTGTCTACTTTGGCCTCTCCAAGTAACACTTCCTCAGTTGATTCCTCTCCCTCCTTAACTTCTGTTTTTTCTTGTGTTCGAAACTGACGAATGTAGCACTGCTTCCTGGCTTTTCCACTCATCACCTCTCCTCCGATCACCGCCATTCTTTTGTTGGTGGCAAAAACACCTTTGATTTTCAATTCTCCGACAATTTGTTCGGCTTCTTCTTCTATTCCTTCGTTTTTCATAATTTCCTGCACTTTCTCGGTGAGATGATAGATCACATTTCCCAGCAATATTCGAACCCCTTCTTGGTCTGCAAGTTTATTGATCCTCTCCGGAACACTAATTCCAAAGCCAATAATAATAGATCCCCCTGCTGAGGAGAGCATGATGTCTGACTCTGTAATCTCCCCCACTCCAGAATGCACTACTTTTACAAAACAATCCTCTGTTTTTAACTTTTCTAGTTCGGAAATCAACGCTTCCGAAGCCCCTTTTGAATCTCCTTTTACGATCACTTTGAGCTGGCTCTTTTTATCTTCTGCTAGTTTTGCTTTGAGATGAGCCAGAGAAAGTTTTTTTCGCTTTGAAAGTTCATCACTGTGCACAATAGAAGCCACTTCTTCGGCTTTTTTCCTGGCTGCTCGTTCATTCTCCATCACTTGGAGAAGATCTCCTGCTCGAGGGAGTGAAGACAATCCTGAAATTTGAACTGGTGTTGAAGGAGAAGCCAATTTTAATTCTTTTCCGGCAAAATCCACCATCTTCCGGATCTTTCCGTACTGATCGTAGATAAGAAAAGGATCGCTTTTATTTAAAGTTCCCGTGTTGATCAAAATCGTGGCTGTTACCCCCGTTTTTTGGTCCATCGTCGCCTCGATCACGGTTCCCAGGGCTTTTCGATTCGGATTCGCTTTGAGTTCTTTCAGTTCCGCTACGATCAAAATTGTTTCTAAGAGTTTATCAATCCCTTTCCCCGTTTTGGCAGAAACTTCTACACACGGCGTATCTCCTCCCCAATCTTCTGGATTCACTTCATTTTCGGCTAACTGGCCTTTTACTAGATCTGGATTTGCTCCATCTAGATCCATTTTATTGATGGCCACAATGATCGGAATTTCGGATTCTTTTGCGTGACTGATCGCCTCCAGAGACTGAGGTTTGAGCCCCTCTGTGGCAGCCACGACAAGGACGGCAATATCCGTAGATCTGGCTCCTCTTGCTCGCATGGCGGTGAAGGCTTCATGTCCTGGCGTATCGAGAAAGGTGATTTTTTGTTTATTCGTTTCCACTTGATACGCTCCGATACTCTGGGTGATCCCTCCGGCCTCACCATCCACCACTTTTGCTTTTCGGATGTAGTCGAGGATGGAGGTTTTTCCGTGGTCCACATGTCCCATCACAGAGATCACTGGTGGGCGAGGAACTAATGTGTCTGGATCCTCATCTGCCAGCAGTTCTGATAAATCCCCCCGAAAAAGATCTTCTCCAGAGAGCTCTGCTTCTTCTCTTTTTACTTTTACGTCCAAATCAGTGGCAATAATCGCTGCCGTGTCGTAATCAATTTCTTGTTTGAGATTGGCTACCACTCCGTTTTGTTTGAGCTTGATGAGGATAATCGGAACTGGTTTTCCGATTTTTGCCGCAAAATCACGCACGGTGATATACTCCGGCAACACAATCGAACCATCTTTCGTTATTTCCTCCTTTTCACTTTCTTTGTCTGACGACGTTTCAACTTTCGACTTTTGGCTTTTAACTTTTGACTTCTTTCTTCCCACATCCTTTTTGACTCCAGCAGTTTTTTTCTGCTGTTGTTCGACAATCTCTCGATCTATTTGCTCTTCCAGTTCGTGTTCTACTTGGGCGATTTCACTTCCGGTTTCTTGTTTTTTGATTTCTGCTGCAATCTCATCCGGAATCATCTCGTCCTCCGGTATCTCAAAATCCAGATCCATCGCATGAAGCGTGACGGCTTCCGGTGCAATTTCTAGCTGTTTGGCAAGATCGGTGAGGGATATCGGCATTTGTGTGGGGCCGAATGTAGTGAAAAAGAGAAACTTTGTCCAATGTTTGTGGGAAAAAACTACTTTTTTCTATTGACAAGATCTTTTACTTGGGAGGAGAATTTAGGCAATCACTAATAATGCATAAAATTACAAATCAAAAATATTCGTTTTGAAATTGTAGTTTTTCGTATTGGTTAAGTTGAGTGGAAGTCTAACCAGGGGAGAACCGAAATGGACACGTTAAACTTCGTAGCTGGACTTGTCTCCGTCATCGTGGTCGCCCTCAGTACCTGCACAATTCTCAGTGGCATCGCTCTCATCATCGGATGCCCCAAAGACACCTGTCAGATGGTGGCTGCTCTCATCCGAGCAATCCCAACCTATAGGAGGGCATACTAAACCTCCCACTCACCAACTTCGACGGACCGTTGTAGCTCCTCGCTCGCGGCCCGTTTTTTTTCTGTAAAAATAAATCTTTCTGGGCTACTTTATCTCTATCAAAACGGCACCAACATCTCTAGGAGCCTGTTTAGAAATATCAATCGGATTTTTTTGTGGAAAACCAGAAGCTCGCAAAGTATACCTATGTTCTCCAGCCCCCTCGACTCCTGCCGCCTCTGCCCGTTCTATCGCTTTATATAATTTTTGTGCGAACTCTTTCATCTTATCGTCTGGAGCAGGTGCATCTCGATGTTTCCGAAACTCATCTAAAGCCATTTTAAGTTCTCGAGTAAGCCTTGCTTTCTCTCTTTCTGGATCTGGTGTTTCTGCAACTACTGCCAATTGTGGTCCGCTATTCATAAATTTAAAAAATTAAAAAATAATTAAGCCATTTTTGACTTTTATTCTTAGTATCTATTTCCTAAGAAATGTCAAATGTTTTTAAAGTAATTTTTCACACCCATCGCATTTAACCGCATAAATAAGCGATTTCAGAGAA
>CAYFOO010000010.1:0-31477 GCA_964344775.1 uncultured Candidatus Peribacteria bacterium | reverse complement strand
CTTTTTGATACTGACTCAACCTCTCTTACAAAACCCCGTTTTTGCGACGCTTTCTAAGGGTTTTTTCTTGTTTTTAATTTTTACCTATGGTATAATACCCTGTTCTTTTACAAAAAAAACGACCCACAAACCCTGAAAGCAGGGTGGTGATCCGC
Organism: uncultured Candidatus Peribacteria bacterium; assembly: GCA_964344775.1. Taxonomy (GTDB): domain Bacteria; phylum Patescibacteriota; class Gracilibacteria; order UBA4473; family UBA4473; genus CAYFMH01. Next base: position 31,322 of record CAYFOO010000010.1, on the reverse strand, counting down.
ATTCATTATTTACTGTTCGTTGCTAGTTGTTCAGTTGATAACTGAGTTCAGTTCTCCCCCCTGCCTTCCTCTTCCGCCCATCCCGATCACTCGGGACCTACGAGAGAGAAAGACAGGAGGTTACTCCGTCTTCTAAAATCCATTGCTTAAAAAAATTATAGGTATATTTACACCACTCTTTTTCAAACCTCTCAAAGAAGTATCAATGAAAAAAGCGGGGAAATAATACAAAATTTCAAAAAACAACTGGATAAAAAATATAAATAAAAATCAACTCAAATTGGTTTTTCAAAAACAAAAATAAATAAAAAGGAAAAGGACTATTCATTCTTCGGAATAATAAGTCTGGAAGCAGGGTGGGTCTGATATTCATCCGAATATCGAACACACTTGTGCTGGAAATCCCAAGCCGTATAAAAACCCTCTCGATTTTTATCCCTTAGATTTCTTTAGGTCCTGTACAGGCTCTAAAACCACAGTGTACAAAAAGCACGAATCACACCTCTGAAAAGATTAATTTCATTCCACGTGACAAAGATTCGTGCTTTTTTCTTTGTGAAAACTCCTTGACTTTTCCGTAATTCTGAATTACAATATTTCCGTAATTCATATTTTCTGATTTCAAAAAATGACCAATCCAATTTTAAACATTTCCGACCGAGGCCAAATCACTATTCCCAAAAAATTGCGAACTGCCTACAAAACCACTTATTTCAAAGCAGAAAAAAATGACGAAGGAATCCTGCTGAAGCCAATGATTGTAGAGGAATACGATGAAGAACTGGTCGTAACTCCAAAACTTCGAAAGGAACTCGATGAAGCTTGGGGAGATTATCAAAAAAACGGAGGCACTACACTCAAAGAAATGAAGGATAAACACAATTTATAATGTTGTTTCAATTCCAATTTTCAAAAGAAGCGGAAAAAAGTTTTATAAAACTACCAAAACTTATCCAAAAGCAAATAATTAAAAAATTGGATTTTTATGAAGATAGTGACAACCCCCTCTTTTTTGCCAAAAAATTACAAAAAACAGCTAATGAATATCGCTTAAGAATTGGCAATTACCGAGTTATTTTTCGAAAAGATCTCAAAGGTAATTTAGTGGTTCTTTTAATTTTGAAAGTAGGACATCGAAAAGAAATTTATAAATAAAAAATTTGCATAATCATTTCGGCCGCTTTATTTTCTTTCTTGAAATCATGCTTTCTCCCCAACACATCCATCAACTCCAAACTACTATTCGCAAATATTTGCCTGAAAAAAGTATTAAAATATTCATCTTTGGATCATCCCTAAAAAAGTCCAAATTTCGAGATGTCGATGTGGGAATAATTGGAAAGTTTCCACAAAAAACATATGACAATCTACAAGAAGAACTTGAAGAATCCACTTTTCCTTATATAGTGGATCTGGTTGATTTTAATAAGGTGGATAAAGATTTTGCAAGCTTTGTCCTCGATAAAGAAGAAAAAACATGGCTCTAATCTGGAAAAAAAAATATCAACAATTTGAAGAAGCCCAATCGACCTTGTTGGTGGTAGTAGAGAAATATAAATCAAAAGATGATATTATCCGCGATTCCATGATTCAGCGATTCGAATACACGGTGGAAGCTTTTTGGAAAATGTTAAAAGCCTATCTTTCCGAAGAAAAAGGAATTGAGGCTGTCTCGCCAAAATCTGTGATACGAGAAGGACGAAATGTGGGGCTTTTTTCTGAAGCGGAGACAGAACTAGCTCTAGAAATGATTGGAGATCGAAACAGATCTTCCCACGCTTATGCGATTAAGTTAGCGATAGAAATTGCCAAAAAAATACCACGGTATGCAAAATTGATGGAAAAAGTTTCAAAAAAAATATAACTTTTGTTTCACTTCACGTCACAAAGATTCGTACTTTTTTATTTTCTCCCTAAAACCCTTGTAAAAACACCCCTTTTTGTGCTATAATAAAGAGAATTATTTAAATTATGGCTCAAGAAAAAACAAAAACGAAAAGTACTACTGCCAAAAAGACTACTCCTGCGTCTCCTAAAAAAGAGGAGAAAGGTAGTGTTATCGGTGGTTGGATTGGGAAAAAGTGGGATGCACACGTGGAGAAAAACCGGAAAAAAGCTGAAGACAGAAAAAAAGCTCTGGAGGATATCAACGAATTTGTAAAAAACTACGATCCCGAAAGAGATAAAAAACTACTAACACCGGAGATCAAAAAAAAGATTATTGAGATGGAAGCACTCTACAAAGAAGGAACTATTTCCATCAAAGATCTGATCGCACCAGCTTCTCTGGAGATCTCCACACAAATGATAAAAATGAACGATAAATTTGTTCGAAGTTTTTACGTTTTCAATTATCCGAGATACCTAGAAACAAACTGGCTCAATCAGATTATCAATTACGATGCCTCGATGGATATTTCGATCTTTGTGTATCCATCAGAATCGAGCCAGATGTTGAAAGTCCTGCGAAAAAAAGTAGCAGAAATGCGTTCAACCAAACACATCAATCAAAAAAAAGGAATTGTCGAAAGTGTTTCTCTTGAGACCGCTCTGGAGGATGCTCAGCAACTGAGGCAAGATCTACAAAGAGGAAAAGAACGGTTTTTCCAGGTAGGGATTTATTTCACGCTCTATGCGGATGACAAAGAAAAACTCGACTACATCACCAAACAACTCGAAACCATCCTCGGAGGGAAGCTTGTGATGGTCAAACCTTCTGATTTCCGAATGGAACGATCATTTGAATCCACCCTGCCGCAGTGTACTGATGAAGTAGGAGTGCTGAGGAACATGAACACCGGACCTCTTTCTACCACTTTTCCATTTGTATCAAACACGCTGACTTCAAACGAAGGAATTTTGTACGGACTCAATCGACACAATAACTCACTGATCATCTTTGATCGGTTCAAACTGGAAAATGCCAATTCGGTCATCTTTGCGAAGTCCGGGGCCGGTAAATCCTACGCTACAAAACTGGAAATCCTGAGATCCCTCATGCTCGGATCCGATGTGATCGTGATCGATCCAGAAAACGAGTATGAAATGCTCTCTAGAACGGTGGGAGGCACGTATTCAAAAATCTCTCTAACATCCCCGCACCGAATCAATCCTTTTGATCTCCCCTCCCCCACCATGGGCGGAGAAAATGCAAAAACAGAGGATCTGCTGAGAGAAAGCATTCTCAATCTCACAGGACTGATGAATCTGATGCTCGGAGAACTCACACACGAAGAAGATGCCCTCATGGACAAGGCCCTTCGTCAGGTTTATGAAATCAAAGGAATCACTCCTGATGTAGAAGATCCAACGAAATATGAAATGCCAACCATGAAAGACCTGCAAAATGTCCTGAAATCTATGGAAGGTGGAAAAAGTCTCGCCGTGAGACTCGAAAAATACACGGAAGGAACTTTTTCTGGGCTTTTTTCTGATCAGACAAACGTGGACCTGGGAGCGGGACTGATTTGTTTTTGCATTCGAGATCTCGAAGATCAACTCCGACCAATCGCCATGTACATCTTGCTCAATTTTATCTGGAACAAAGTCCGATCACAAATGAAAAAAAGGCTCCTCGTGATCGACGAGGCCTGGACTATGGTGCAGTACGAGGATTCTGGAAGATTTCTGCACAACTTGGCAAAACGAGCGAGAAAGTACTACCTCGGAATCACGACCATTACCCAGGACGTGGAGGATTTTCTCCGGTCCAGTTGGGGAAAACCGATTATTACCAACTCCTCGATGCAGCTTTTATTGAAACAAGCCCCTTCTGCGGTGGATAACCTGCAGGATCTTTTTAATCTGACAGAAAGAGAAAAATACCTCCTGCTCAATGCAGAAATCGGACAAGGCGTATTCTTTGCTGGAAATCAACACGTAGCAATCCAGGTAATCGCCAGTCAGGGAGAACATCGCATCATCACCACCAATCCGGAAGAGTTAGTTTTACAGCAGCAAGGTAAATAGTTCGCTTTTTTGTTTTACTAAGCCATTGGAATAAATTTTTAAATTGACACATTCTTTTCCAAAGGATACCTTTTGGCTGTAAAAAATATCCTTATGGGGCTAGTTCACACCGACATCGAACTCAAAAATCCTCGAGAAAAAGAGAAACTTTATAAAGCAAAAGCACTTGTCGACACAGGGGCCCTACATTTATGTATTCCTTCGCACGTGGCACTCCAATTGGGACTTGAAGAATTGCAAAAGAGAGAGGTTATTACCGCTAATGGAAACCGTCATCTTTGTCCCTACGTGGGGCCGATAGAAGTGACTTTTGATGGACGAAGTTGTTTTACCGGAGCCTTAGTCATGGGAGATGAAGTACTTCTTGGAGCTGTTCCTATGGAAGATATGGATTTGATCGTATCTCCGGCCAAAAGGACCGTCATCCCAAATCCAGAAAGTCCAAATATTCCACTTTCGGTGGTAAAATAAATGAAAGTAAAACCCCTTAAATTCTTCCTTTTTGTCTGCTGGCTCCTCCTTATTGGGACGGCGATTTATTTTTATCGGGAATTTGAAATCCCGCTCACAGAATATCCACAACTCATACAAGATTTTCTAGCCCAATTCGGCATGTGGGGACCAGTTTTATATATTTTTATTTATGCGACTCGTTCAGTTATTTTTTTCCCAGCAACAATACTCACGGTTGTTTCTGGATTGGTTTTTGGCCCTTGGGAAGGAATTATTTATACAACTATCGGAGCCAATCTTAGTGCAAACTTCACTTATTTGATCGGAAGATACTTCGGCAGCGGGATCATGGGAAAAATGGTAAAAAAAAATAAATTACTCACTAGTATTGATGTCCATGCCCGTGAAAATAGTTTTATCCTAACGCTTATTATGCGCTTAATATTTTTACCTTTTGACTTAGTGAGTTATGCCTGCGGAATTTCAAAAATCAGGCAATTGGATTTTGCCCTCGGGACTTTCATCGGGATTCTTCCTGGAATCATTACTTTTGTCCTGCTCGGTGCTTCTTTCTCTGATCCGAGGAATCTCGCTATCGCTGGATTCTTCTTCATTATTGGACTCGTCATCTCCAAATATCTCAAAAAGAAAAACGCCCTCAAAAAGGCCATGAAAAAGTAGTGGTCCCCCTTCTCCCCTGACAAGGGGAGACACATTCGATTTACTTTTTCAGAGGGGTTTAAATCCAACCATCATGCAACTCTCTTCTCTACAAAAAATCACCTCCGAACTCAAAAAAGGCAACTTCATCATCGTCTTCGACGAACACCGAGAGTGCGAAGCCGATCTATTTTTGCTCGCAGAACACGTGACTCCGGAAAAGATTAATTTCCTTCAAAAAAATGCTCGTGGCATGATCTGTGTGGCCTGTGATCCCCACATTCTGGATCGACTAAAAGTTCCTCTCATGGTGGAGACAAATAATAATCCGCATGGCACCAATTTTTGTGTTTCTGTGGACGCAGCAGAAGATATCACCACCGGCGTTTCAGCCCCCGATCGTGCAAAAACGATTCAACTGCTGGCCGATCCCACTTCAAAAAATGATGATTTTGTGATCCCCGGCCACACCTTCCCCCTGAGAGCAGAAAAAAACTACATCAAAAGATTTGGACACACAGAAGCGGCCGTACTTTTGGCGGAAAAGTGTGAAAAAACAACTGCCGTCGTAATCTGTGAGATCCTGAATGAAGCCGGAGAAAAGGCGTGTAAAGAAGAAATTTCAGAATTTGCTGAGAAATACGAGTTTGTCGTGACAACTTTGGAGACAATAAAAAAAGCCACTCTGTGAAAACAAAATGGCTTTTTCTTTAAATTAACACTGACAAATGCTTAGCTTCCTTTTTTCACCTGTTCTACAAGATCAGAAATCTTATCAGCAGCTACTTCTTCCATAGCTCTTACTCCGGCTTTAGCCGGGACAAGTGCGGTTACGGAAGCCAGTACACGACCATGCTCATCATAAGCAATGAGGGTTAATTTTTTGACAAAACCAACGTGTTGAACCATTGCCTCTACATCTCTCACTTCCGGAAATTCTGCAAAAGCATACTGTAGTTTCAGAAGTAAGTCTGAATTATTTTTTCTTCCATTTAGTGTAATTCTGTCATTTTTAGGTACTTCGCCATTTACTATTGTCCCCGCTAGTTCGGCTTCCATTTCATTACACAGTCGATCGGTCAATTTTTTGTAATCTAAACGGCCAGTACCAGTAACTAACACAGGGAATGAAACATGAAAGTTTTCTCCCGCTGCATCAGTCACGGAAAAATGAATTTTCTTAGCAAGCTCTACTACATCTTGTTGCACAAGATTAACACTAATAATAGTCGGATGATCTTGCAAAAACTTTAACAAACGAGGATAGCCCGGACCTCCAGGATTAATTTTTGCTCTCTCAAGTACCGTCTCTGGAAATTCGTGTCTCAGAGGAGTTGCTTGTTCAGGTGCATAAGCTCCAGAATAAGCTAATTGAACATCATCGGCCGCATTTGCACTTTTGGCAAAATCTCCTCCCCCGGTGACAGCCGTCACCGCAATGGTCGCAGCCACTATTCGTGCTGGTACATTATCTACAATTCCACCTAGTTTCTGAAGGAACCCACCTCCTTCATTTGATGTTTGGTTTTCAGCTAAAATAGCTGATTTTTCATGGTCTAGATTTGTCATGTTTTAAATAGTAAATATCCACCGGTGAAAACCGGTGGCATTATACGGGGAACCCCTCAAAGGGGTTAAATGGTCCTAATTCCAATAAAGGTCTAACTGCGGACCATCAATGTATTTATCGTGTTTCCATTGTTCCTTCACATACTTTTTTATCATTTCTTCATCTATTCCTACTGTGCTTACAAAGAATCCTCTACTCCAAAATGCTTTTTGGGTTAATGGTTTCCTTCTTCCTTTTTCTAGATGTATCCGGATGGCACTTTTTCCTTTTAAGTATCCCATCATTGCTGATACACTGTGCTTTGGTGGTATTCTTAACACCATGTGGATGTGGTCGGGACAAGCATTTCCTTCGACCACCTCCACCTCCTTATAACTTGCTAATTCTCGTATTATTTCTCCTACTCGTTGTCTTGTGTCTTCATACAATACTTTCTTGCGATATTTTGGGACGATTACTACATGATACGTACAGTTCCACACTACGTGACTTTGTTTTTTAGGGGTATTCATTTTTGTGGTGATTATGAAGTATTATTAATAACCCCTTTGGACGTTCCCCTCCTCACATCCTACCCTACTCACCACGATTTCGGTATAACCGTTGCGTTTCCACCGGCATAGCCGGTGGTTTATGATTTTTTAATTAAGAAATATGAAAATTAAGACAAGCGACTTGCATCATAATATTTATTTTTTGTCAAGTATTTTTGTACAAAAAAACACAAAAATTATATTTATACGCATAAATAAGCTAAAATAAAATACAGACTAAGCGTTGTTATCCCATATAAATCAATAAGAATTGATTTGCTTTTTGTTGTATTTTGTGGTAAAATGACGTGATTTAATAAATTAAAATGCCAGAAAAACTAGAAATTTCCGCCCTTGGAAATAATGAAACTCCACATAATACAAAAACACCTCTCAATTCTTTGAGACTAGATGTAGAAATACATGGCCTTTTACTATCTAAAGCTGAAGATTTTTTAAAAAAAACAAACACTTACAAACTTTTTCGAGAGCCTGAAAAGTATGCCCATTTTTTTGAGGGTAAATACACTACAATGATAGACTTGACTATTTTTCTGTCAAATTCCTTCTTATCTCTCTAGCCTTTTTATTCCAAACGATCAATTATAAATTTTTAATTGTCTCAATCCCCTCCACCGGAATGAAAAGCTCCCCCACCACTGCTTTTTCCGGACCAAAAATCTCAAAAATCACCGGACCCTCCTCATGCATCGCTCGCTTCACGCCAAAATGAATCCCACTATTTCCCACCAGATAAAAATCTCCTCGCGGATCAAGCACACCAAGCGTTTTGTGATTTTCATTATCCACCAATGCCACCGAACCGGCTGAAACTGAACTCTCTGGAAAGGAGTGAAAAACAAATCGATCACCTGCATTTCGATCCATCACCTGCACTGCTTCTGAGAGAGAATCAAAGGAACTGGCTACAACCACCGGTTTTTCGCCCGAAGTGGAAAAATCCAAAAAGAGCACCGAATGATTTTTTTCATCTCGGATACGGATGCGAAAAGGATGACTCGTGGTCGCCGGCTGCACATTAAATCCAAAGCGATTATCGATTATCACCGGACGACCGTTTTCGAGGACTTCCACCACCACTTTTCCGGTGGTTTTATCGATAATTTCCAAACCTCCAGAAGCACTCAACCCAGACAACTCAAACCGACCAGACTTGTCGGAGAGCACTGGTTCTTCGCGTAATAAATCCTCCACCCCTGCTCGACTTCGTAGAAACCAAACCGGGACTTTTGCTAGCTTTTCCTGGACTTTCCCAGACAATTGATGTTCATCCATCGAAGCAATCTGCAGTTCGAGTGCTGGAGCCCCTACGGTAATCTTTATTTCCTGACTGGTCACATTTCCTGCTGGGTCCTGAACGTGGAGAAATACGCTAAATTCTTCTGCTTTGGCTCTCGGAGGAAGCTTGATTTTGAGCAGTCTTTCGATCGGATAGTCTGAATCCGGTTTTGGAAAATCTACATCATTGGTTGAGTCTCCGTCCCCATCCGAATCTTTTTTCGGATACAGATCCCACCAGACTTTTTTGAATAATTGTTCATCAGAAGTCCTCGTCGCATCGACCAAAATCTTCTGCCGCATCGGAGCAAAAAGCTCACTTCCTCCTTTTATTCGAATCTGAGGAGGCGAGCGATCATCTTCTTTTTGCGGATCTGTGAGAAATCCTGACCGCAGATAACTCATATCCATACCCTTTTGACCAATGAGAAATCCATAATGATTCCCCAAACGCAATGGCAAATCAAGCGAGATTTCTTTTTCGGCAGAAGAAACCTGGTGAAAATCATAGTTCTCCCCTCCCCAGAGCATCGTCTGACTGCCATCGAAAAACTTAAGTTTCACTCGATCCTCTGGGCCAAGTTCGAGACGTGCCCCATCAGTCAAAATCTGCCCCGCAGATAACTCTTTTTCTTGCATTTTCCCATCCTGTAATCGAACAAGTTTTCCACTTGTCACGCAGAGTTCTGCCGGGGGAAGTTTGATTTCTCCTCCTTCGAAGAGCGTAATTTTTTCCCATTTGCCATTGTCGCCAGACAGTCGCCGCATTCGAAACTTTGCTTCGCTCTGTGCCATGAAAACATTTTCTTCGAGGAACATCGGCTTTGGAGTCTCTGGATCTTTGCAATCCCCCGCACTTACGTTTGGAACTGGAGGAAAAGTGGGAACGTGTATTTTTGGATTACCTGTCACAGAAAGCACCCGAGCAGAAACCCATCGAGACTGTTCTGCTGAGAGCGGATCACGAACGAGCATCGCCTGTCGATCCCACTGCTTTGATTTTCTTCTCGATGGATGCATTCTCGCTTCCATGAGAAAATCTGGCCGATCAGTCGTCACCCATTCGAAATACGTGATATCTTCATCACTTCGCATAAAATCAAGTCCCACTCCAGTGGCAGAAACTCGAGCAACCACTTCCGGAGTCGGAGCAAAAAAGTCCTGAAACACACTGAAATGCATCTGCTCTATTTCTTCTACTGGCAATTCAACTTTTGATTCTGCCTCGAATTCTTTGATATAGAGCTCATCCTCAAAAGAATAAATCATCTCCTCAAAATCATCTCCATCCAGGTCGATTAAAAGTGATTGGGCATTGGGAGAAGCTAATTTGGTGATTTTCTTGCTCTGATTTGAGGCTGGATCGAGAAAATAAATCCCATCTTGTATTTTTTTGCCATCAGAAGTGAGTACTACTTCAGAAGTCTGTGGTTCTGTAGATTCTTCTTCATTTCCTTCAGTCTGAGCCAAAAGAAATGATTCTGTCTCTGCAACTACCTGCTTTGCAAAATCCTTTTTATTTTTGCCAGAAGTAAAATAATCCCCTTCCATTTCTAGGATTTCCTGTACTTGAGGGTGTGCAAAAAATTCTTCAGATGAAATGCTCTCATCAAACAAAATTTTATTTTCCTGAACCAACCTCTGTCTGAGGTAATCCAAAATATCATGTTTCACTGCCAAATGCGTTTTTATTCCCCGACGAAGGGGTGTGTCCAAATTTAAATCAGGATCGGCGATTCCCAAAACCGCTTTTTTCATTTCATAATCACTTCTGTTTTTCGGTTTCATATTCCGTACTTTTCCTTTCATCTGGGCCAATAGTGTCGGAGCATCCAGAAGTTCTGCCTCTCGATTGGCATTTTCCAGGTTCTGCACCAAATCCTTCATTTCTTGAAATGGAGGCTGATAAGAAGTTTCAATCTCTTTTCCTTGTTCCCCTGGCACCACATCTTCACCTCTTCCTTCATCTCTTTTTCGTTGAGAAATGTTGTCCTCAATCCGATCCAAAGATTTTCCGGCCCATTCGATATTTTCCATCGTCACTTCGTTTTTGAAATGATCTTTGTCATCATTCTTGAGCAAATATCCATCAGAAACTTCTACAAAATCCTCATCCGCGGCATATCGCTCTGGATCCCTCGTTCCAATCTTTTGTAAATGCAGGATGGAATAATCATGTCTTTCTCCGCTCTCAAACAAAGTCTCTCGATTGGCCAATTGCTCTGCATGCGGTTTCACGAACCACTCCGGGACCCACCAGAGCCCTCTCCTTAGATCACAGAGAAAAGGAAACATCAACTCTTTTGGCCTTCTGACGATATCTCGGAGTGAGTCCAAAATTTCTGGCAGTTTTGGTGGCTCAGGAATAGCTGGCATTTTTAGTTCCTCTAGCACTTTTGCAATTTTTTCTGGAAGTTCGTGTTTCTCTGGTTCATAGACATCGGCAGCCTTCAAGTCCGTAATCTCCTGAGCAGAACTTGGGGATTTCAATAGAGTCGGCAATCTGTAATTCAATGCTGGAACATCTAGATCACTTCCCGGAAAAGGGGGTAAAGAAAAGGGCAACATTTCGTCCCCAGACTCCACTGGAAGCGGAAAAAGTTCAAAAAGAGTCAAGTCCATCGGCTTCATCATGGGATTGAGGAGCGTGACAGAAAACCTCCCTCCGACATTGGAATAATCAATTTTTATATCTGGTGCCCTCGGAACCCGAATCACATTCAGTGGAAATTCTACCGAATAAATGTCATCATCTCCTTCAAAATTAGCTTCCACCATAAAAATATGCTTGAGCACCCACATAAGAAGCGTCCCTCGGTCTATCACACAGGTCCGACAATCTAGGGAAAATTTCACAAACGGCTGGATTATTTCCTTTTGCCAGACATTTTGTAAAGTTCTGAGCATGATCCGCTCGGCTTCCTGCCAATGGTCCAGTCCCCTCTCCACATGGGCTACCCACTCATCGAGGTAGTCGGAAAGTATGTGCAGAATCTCGATAAGCCCATCCAGAAGTATCGCCTGCTTCCTTCGAATATTGATGAGTTCCTTGATCACCAAATCGTTGTAGGCATGGATCGCTTTTCGGTTGTTTTCGAACGCACTGTCGTATCGCTGCAATTCTGCTGGAGAAAATTTCGCTGGAGCTGTTTTTCGCCACTCTTTGTATTGATTTTCCCATCGCCCCATCTCTGCCTGAGTGAAATTTACGTAAGGAATACTCACATCCTCCACATTTACTTCGAGAAAAGGAATATTGAGAAGAGCAGAATAAATCAAATCAATCACCCCCCCCCGGTCCATTTGGAACTCTGGAGGCACTGCCTCCCGCATGTAGTGCCGCAGATAGCTCGGCATCTGGACAGAAAGTGATGGCAACGAGAGATTGCTTCCAAATTCCCGCATCTGATCCTGCAGCCAGAGAGCCACCACATCCCCCGCCGGAATCTGAATGTTTTTCATATTTTCTTTTGATGCCACCACTGCCATTTTCATTGTAAATACCCCATTGATGGTCCGCGGTCCGGAAGTATTGTAGAGGCTCCCCACCGATCCTCGATCTACATAGGCGGCTTCAGCATTCAGTTCTTCTACTCCGGTTTTTCTACAAATATCCAAATCATGATACGGAGTGGTCACTTCCAACCAGCAGTTTTCTCTCTCCCACCAAATGGGAGCTTCCATATGTTTTGATTTTAGGCCGTAGCAATTTGCCTCTACTTCCTTCTTAGGTTCATTTGGCTCAATTTCCATTTCATAATATCGGTAAATACCAAGATTGAGCGTTGCATCTCCATCTTGTGTTTCTAGGCCATCAAAAGGATCATCCTCTTCATTTTCACAGGTATCCCACGGACAAGGATCTTTTGGTTGATAGGGTCCCTCTGCCACCGTCGGCTGATAAGGTTTCATATCGTTTATGAGTCCTGGTCCGTCCTCTGCCACCGCTGGGACAAAGGAATAACACTCTCCCCCTCCGCACTGCCAATTCTCCTTTTGATTGGCCACTTCTACCAGATAGTTTTGTGAGTAATCTAATCCCGCTTCATTGGGCGTATGCGGATAATGATCATGAGAATCTGGGATCCCATCATTGTCTGTGTCAGATTCCATCGGATTTTCGTATCTTTCTTCGTAGGTATCTTCTTTTGGCGGCTGCACCGCATCGATTCGTTTTTTCGGAGCGTAAGCGATGATGGATCCACCGAGATCCCCCGCACGCAAACCGGTAAGTGGTGGTTGCTCTGAAGACAAAAATTTAATCAAACGGCGTACCCCATCACTGCCATCCCATGGCACCACTACATCATCCGCATCATCCGCTCCGTCTTCGAAGTCCCCCAGGAGAAAGTTGATCACTGAAACTTCGGTTACTTCTAATTCCCAAGAAAAAATCACTTTTCGGATTCCCGGCAAATCCACCCCATGAGCCCAAAAATTGCCCTGTCCTTGCTCTTTTCGCAGTTCCAAATTTCCTTTGCATCCCTCACACCTCAGAGAACCTGGAATAAATTTGAGCCGCTCGTCTGTCCCTGGTTGGAATTCAAAATTTTTAATTTCTGAGTTCGCTTTTATCGTAAATTTCACCAAAATTTTGTCTCCTATTTCGATCTTGTTTGTTTCCTTATCTATCTTGGCGGTAAATTCCGTGTCAAACCGCTCGTTTCGAATCACCGGCATGAAGACTTTTTCTTTTTTTTCCGAATTAAAAAATTCAGAAAGATCTACTTCTTTGCCGGGCTTCTCTGGATCTGGAAATCGAGTAATAATTTCTTCGTCCAAGTCAGCTTCGATGGAATCAATTCCCATAAAAGAAATTAGCAATGCCCCCAAATGTGGATAGGTCTGGATAAGATCACCAGCTTTTATCTCCGCATCAAAGGGGGTAAATTCCTCCTCTACTTCCTGAAAATCTGGAGAAAAATTATCCAACAGTTTAGGTTTGAAAAACCCGGCTTCATGTCCAAAAGCAATAAAAAGATCATTCTTTTCTGTAGCGAAAACTAGGTCTTGATATAAATCTCCATTGAGTTCCCCTAATTTCAAATTCATAATCTTGTCCTCGGTCAAATTCAAATCCTCACGGAAAAAAGTGCCGGCCTGGTTTTTGTGTACAATCAATTTTCCTTCCGCATTGAGCTGAATCAGATCCGTGAAATCATCCCGATCATTATCCAATGAAATGAGTGTTTGAGCTTCGTCGGCAAATCGCAAAACTGGCCCCGCATCATAAAAATTTGGATCCACCTGTAGATTGGTGTCCTTCTTTTCTACTAAATTTTCTTCAAGCGGGTTTTTTGCTTGGTAGAGTCCAAAAAGCTTCTCTCCCACTCGAACCAATAAATCCTCATTTTCGTCCCCATTGATGTCAGCCGAAAGAATTTGTTCGATTGGACCATCCGGGCTTTTCCAGGTGAGAGTCCCCATGTCCTGAGAAAATCCAAAGTCAGTCCCCGGATTTCGTTCTACAGAAAGAGAGGGATCCCCCAGCAGAATAAAATTATCTCCACTTCCCCACTTCACCGAATCTCCAATACTGTTGCCAGCGGCAAAATTAATACCGGCTTTCCAATTACCCACCCAGCCAACAGTATCATCTCCCAGAGCATCTTCTACAGAAGTCTGAGACGATCCCAGCTTTCGATTGGCTTTTTCTTTTTCTGTGAGCAGAGTGATAGCTAGTCCTTTTTCACTGTGCGTAGTATTAGTGATAAAAACTTCATCTCCTCCAATCTCCGACGATAGGGGCTTTATGAGTATTCCTGGTTCCCCTTCTGCCAAAAATCGATCTATGAAATATAAATCCTCATCAATCACAAATTCCAGCATCCCCACTAATTCATTTGTACTAAAAACCTGCCACTTTCGCAGATTTTCAGTTGGTTTGAATATCAATTTTTGCGGATCAAAATTAATTCCTCCACTCTCAGTCACAGAAAAGAGCTCATTTCCATTTAAAACTATTGAACTATTTTTTTGTTCAATATCTGGGCACTCGTCTTTTTCACAGTTAAAATAAACTCCCGCCTGCTCTTTTTTGCTTTTATTAAACAATAAACCAACTTCATTTTTGAACAAAAATCTTGTTCTTATTGATGATTGATTATCAAATTTAGCAGAAGAAATAACGACTTCTGGAAACTTTCCTGGCAATAATTCTGCTTCTGTTCCACCAAAAATTTTGCCATCTGGAGCAATCGAAAAAAGTCGCTTCGCAGGAATCAGATCAGCAGCCAAGGTTCCAATCGCTTGCGTCTGTCCAGAAAATAAAAGTTGATTGGCAAAATTTCTTCCCCATCGCACATCTCCGGCGGCAAAACCCAAAATCAAACTAAAAAGAGATTTAGGTGAAAATTTTCTTATTTCCTCGGTAGAAAGTTGGCTCGTAGCCGTCAGCTCCAGTGCGTCTGGAATAGCTCCTTCTTTTTCCACAACAATATGGACTTCCCCACTCTTGCCGGTTGGCCATCCTTTTAGCACCCCTTTCCCATCTTTGAGCGTCACCGTACCAGACTCAAGACGAAGGAGATCACTCGTCGCACTCGTTACATGCACCGCCACACTTTCATGATTTTGAACCGTATTTCCAAATCGATCTACTGCTTTCACATCCAATAAAATTGGAGACTCTTGTGCCAGATCGATAGTTTCTTCGTTAGTAGAGATAATTATTTTTTTGGCTTCGTCTGATACCACTTCCAACTCTATTTCTTTGTCGACAAATCCAGAACGAGCCAGCGTTAATTTCACCTTACCGGCCTTTATTCCTGGAAAAAAAGGAAGTTCTCCTACTCCATCGACAAGTTTCAGCTCGGAGGGAAAGTGTCCAATATCGTCCGGAAAAGCAGTAACCAAAACTTCAAAATCATCATTGATCGTTTTTCCTTCCCAGGTCTCCGCTTTCACAGGAATACGAAGTGGTTCTTCAGTCCCGGCCACAATCCCTTTTGTTTTTTTCAGATCAACATCGAACACTGGATCATGGATAACTTTCATCGCTACTGAACGACCATAGTCAGCTGGCAGTGCGTCAGAATAAATCTGCATTCGGGCTCGTTCGATCTCTGCTTTTTTTCGCCCTTTTAAATTTGTTCGAATGAAAATTTCAGAATCCCCTCCACTCACAAACTCCTGAAGCCCTTTTTCACCTGCACTATTATCTTTTTCTTTGAAATTTTGCACTTCTATGTTTCTATCAAAATTCCAGGAAATAGTATGTTTGAGACGATCAATTTTATTGCCATATTCGTCAGTAATCTGAATAGAAACCGGTACAAAATCCGCTTCTTTGATCAGGAATCGTGGTGCATCAACCCTCAAAACGGCTGGCGGTCCTGGAAAAATATCAAATTCTGCCTCGGCAAAGGGCAATTCTTTTTCAAAATCGGAAACCATGATTTTCCCTCGCCCAGCCTTCTCTCCAGGATAAAAACGAATACTTACGATTCCATTCTCTATCACGGCCGTATTCCCCCCTTCGAAAGTTCCTTCGTCTGATTCAAATTTCAGGGTTTTGCCATCCATGGCCACAGAAAGCTTCCGATCGAGTCCCTGAATTTCTGCTCGAAAAAGCACGCCCCCATTCTGACGAACTTCTATCGGATCAACCGGTGGAACCAAGCTGATTGAATGCGTAGAAATCGACATCGGTACTGGTTCTGCTGTAAATTTTCCTGCTTCCGCAAAAACCTGGAACTTCCCGGCTATTTTTTGTTCCACCTTGGGGATCAACATGAAGGTTGCTTTTCCAGCCCTGACGGTTTTGGTCTGACTTCCCATGATGGTAAAAAATCTCGACACATCCGAACTACTAAATTTCAACGTCACCTCTGTCTCAAAATCAGATTCTACGATGTTTTCTTTCCGGTCTTTGAGACGTGCTTCTACTCGGACCAATGAAGGATCCGTGACAGGGATCCGAAACTCTGATGGAAAAATTTCAAGACGAACTGCTTCCCCGGCAACTTCTTCCACCTCTCCTTCAGAAGAAAAATCAAAACCTACAAAAGGATCCGGATCAAACTCAAAATCCAGAAGCTGATCCAAAACATCAAAATATTCTTCATCTGTCGTACTCCCCACAGGTGCAAATGACATTTCTAGACCGTCGATTGGATGTCCTTTTGAAATAATCTCTACCAATTCGTACCCGTCAAAATCATCATCAAAAAGAAAATTTTGATATTTTTCTGGCTCAGAAAAAGCGGTTTCCAGAATTAGCTTATTCTTTTCTTCAATATCTTTGTCTAGCCACATGAGGGCATCGTAGATTTTTTCCCAACCAATTTTTTCTAATTCTTCATCCAACAAATCTTCTGACAATTTTTCTTGAGAAATGGTTTTTGTTTCATCAACTCCTTCGTTGATTTGATCTATTTTTTCACGAAATAAGGCCAAAATAGCGGATTTCAGGTCTGTCTTAGCCAGTTTTGACGCTCGGAAATCAAAAATATTTGGAAAAGCAATACGACGGAAGTTCTGGTAGTGATCGTAGTACGAAAATCCTCTCGGATCATCCACAGGCAAAAGTTGTGATGATCCCCCAGCTAATTGGTCAGAAATTGTTTCATTCCTGGGTTCATCGTGGATAAAAAGCGAAGAAAAAGTCCGATCTCCCCCACCCCATTCAATGATATCCACACATCCTTCCGCTCCCTGTGGAATTTCTTTTTCTGCTGTCCCTCTCACACTAAAAACTGGTAACTCTGCACCCAGATGAACCGATGTATTATCTACCACCATCCACTCAGATCCGGTGTCGCAGCGAACATAAGAAAGTTCACCGTTGGAGTCCACCATATTGTCCACACAACATCCCTCGTACAAATCATCATTTTTGTCCTGATCAGAAGCATTTTCATCTGCACAACTCCCAACTGTTTCGGAATTAAAAGTACGATTGGACTCCAGTCTTTGAGCAAAAGGCGTCTGGTCACCATTTTTACTTCCTCGAGAAAGTGAACAATCCTCCGCCGTCATTGCATCTCGTCTAACCCCATTCCAGTAGAGTGGAGCTCCTTCCGTAGTAAAAACAGGGTCTCCCGTCGTCGCATCTACCACCAAATTTCCAAACTCATCTGTCTCCTGCACCTGAACATCTTCCGTGGTAGTCACGGAGATATCAACCGGAATCTGCTCTACTTCCATTTTTGAAATCAGAGCCTCCTCCACGGCATCATTAACCGCTCGCAGGGTCAAAACTGCATACTCATCTTTTCGGGAAATCATGGAAACAGTCGTATCAATATCCGTTGGTGTCCAGCGGGCGGATTTATCAATCATGCCGTTGATGCTCGCAAACCAGTTTGAGTAAATTTCTTGATAGCGTTTCAGTATAGTATCCGCCAATGGTTTGGAGAGGATATCATTCATATCTTCCAATGCATCGGCAGGAGATACATCTCCGGTACTTATGCCCATTGCCTTTTTTTCGGCTGCAAATTCATCAAAAAGTTTTTTGGCAAATCGTTTGGTAAATCGTAAATAAGAAATATCTTCTGCATACCGAATCCATCGAAGGTAATGATTAAAAATCAGATCTGAAACGACTCTCTTTTGCCGGTTGAAATCCGCAAAAAACACTTTTTGAGAAAAAGTCGTTTCGCCCGCATGTACTTTGTGATTTTCATCAAAATATTCTTCCAGCTCCTTCACCTGATAATCGATACCATCTGCTCCAGAACGAATCACCCCGTGCCAGATTTCTGGTTCACCATCTCCTCCTTGATGCACAAACTGTTCTTTATCCGTTTTCCAATGATAAATTGGAGCTTTGAAATCCACATAGGGAAAAATTGTGGGCCAAAAATTTCCATTTTTTTCGATTACCGGCAGAGGCACATCTCCGATCAGAACCGTCCCGACTAATTGTGATTTTTGATCTGAGTCCAGCCCGGAGAAATATAAATGGCCCAATCCTTCATAAATCTCAAAAGGCGAAGCTTCGTACGGAACTGGAATCTGCACAACTTTTGCTCGAAGAGCACGCTGAACATCCTGACCGTATCTTTCGATTTTTGAAGCCAAATCTGGATGATCCAATAATTCTTCTCCCACCAAAAAAGCCACCAATTTTGTTCTTTCGATTATCGGTGCTTTATCAGAATTTTTTACCGGTTCAGGTTTGGGATCGAGAAATGCATTTGCCGAAGTCGGCAAAAAAGACGCGAAAACGGCGAAAATAAGGGTGGTGGCGATAACTTTCTTGAGTTTAGAATTTATTTTATTAAGAAGCATTGTTTTTCGCTTTGTTTTTGGACCTTCAACCTATAAAAGTTCGCTGAAAAATTCAACCAAAATTTAAAGAAAATATTTTTTGCAAAAATCAGTTTATTTATTACTATTTAAATTAAGATGAAAGACCAAAATTACTTTTACACGATTATTGTTTTTCCCGCAGAAGAAGGCGGGTTCCTTGCTGAAATTCCTGCCCTTCCGGGATGTATGAGCCAAGGAGAAACAGAAAAAGAGGCTTTTCAAAATGCTCAAGAGGCCATGGAAGGCTATTTGGAGTGCTTGATAGAACTCAACAAAAAAATCCCGACGGAAGAATCTCACCCGCAAATGAAAACCGCCAAATTTCATCTTCAAAATAATGTCCCCAAAGTTTCCTTCGCTTAAACCGAACCAAGTTATTCGAACTTTCGAAAAATTTGGCTTTCGCATTCTTCGTCAAAAAGGAAGCCATGTTTTTTTGTACAAAGAAGGTTTGCCCCCAATTTCGATCCCAAAACACAAAAAAGATATCAAAAAAGGTTTATTGTTAGCTCAACTAAAAAGAGTTTCTATTGCTCCGGAAGCTTTTTTAGAAAAATATTAGTTTTTAAATTAATGAAAAAAACCTGTGTCGTCTCCGGCAAAGAATTCGAGATTTCCGATCAAGAAATCAGTCTTCGCAAAAAACTTGGTATTGAAGGCTTACCAGAAGTTGCTCCTCAGATTCGTTTTAGAAATTTGGGAGCCTTTTGGCAGCATTGGAATTTGCATAAAAGAAAATGTGATTTTTCCGGCAAACCGATTATTTCTGTTTTCTCTGAACATTGTCCTTATCCGGTGTGGCACAAAGATGAATGGATCAAAAATGCTAACCCTCCGGGAGCGGACTTTGATGAAAATCAGAAAGTATTCTCGCAGATGTGGAAATTTTTTCAGAAATCAGCAATTCCTCATAATACTGGAACCGGAAATGAAAATTGTGAATATACGGATGATTGGTGGCATTCAAAAAATTGTTATTTAAGTCATTCGGGCTTAAATTGTGAAAACTTGAAATATTGTTATCGAGTAGTACAATTGAGAGATTCCCAATTTTGTGCATTTTGTTTTGAATCAGAGCTTTGTGCAGACCTTATCAATTCAGAAAAATGTTTTGAAAGTTTTTATTTACTAAATTGCAAGAATATTCAGAATTCTGCTTTTTTGTACGATTGTCGAAATTGTTCTAATTGTCTTTTTTGTTTCAATCTTAGGAATAAAGAATATTGTTTTGGAAATCAACAATTGACTAAGGAAGAGTTTGAAAGGAAAAAATCCGAGTGGGATTTTGGCTTTCAAGAAATTTATAAAAAAGCAAAGGAACATTTTTCAGAAATGATGGTTAATTTAGCTTGGCACCGATCCCTTCATATTGATAAATCAGAAAATTCAACCGGGAACTTCCTTGAAAGTGATAAAAATTGTTTGAATTGTTTTCACATTTCTAACTCAGAAGATTGTCAGAACTGTGCAAGAAATCATGAGATTAAGGATAATTTAGATTGTGTTAGCAATTTAAAAAGTGAGTTATGCTTTAATTCTACCTTAGCACAAGATAACTGTTATGAGATTTTTTATAGCTACAATGTTATTCAATCCAAATATTTGGAATACTGTGCTTTTTGTTTTCAGTGCGAAAACTGTTTTGGTTGTTGTGGATTAGCTGGGAAGAAATATCATATCTTCAATAAACCCTATTCTGAAGCAGAATACTTTGCACTCAAAGAAAAAATCATCGCTCATATGAAATCCACAGAGGAATATGGACAATTTTTCCCTGGTTATTTTGCGGCCAATCCGTACGAAGAGAGTTGGGCGAGTTTTCATTTTCCTCTGTCTCGAGAAGAACAAAAAGAAAGAAGATTTCGGCTCCAGGAAAATGAAGAAGGGAAAAACGAAAATTATGCCTCTGTTTCTGAAATTCCTGATTCTTCTCACGACGTCAGTTTAGATATCACCCAAAAAGTGTTTTGGGATGAAAAAGCCAAAAAGCCTTTCCAAATCCAAAAAGCCGATATTGAATTTACACAAAAATTAAATATTCCATTACCAAATGAATTTTATATTTCTCGAATTCAAGATAATTTCCGATGGCTCTTTTTTGACGGAAGTTTACGAAAAACCACTTGTGGAAAATGTAACACAGAGATCGAAACCAATTGGCCAGGAAAATATGATGAAAGAATTTTGTGTGAAAAGTGTTATCTTGGTACCATAAAATAAGATGAAAAAAACTTGTGCCGTCTCCGGCAAAGAATTTGAGATTTCTGAACAAGAGATCGCACTCCGTAAAAAACTCGGCATCGAAGGACTGCCAGAAGTCACTCCTCAGATTCGTTTTCGAAACTTGGGAGCTTTTTGGCAACATTGGAATCTGCATAAAAGAAAGTGTGATTTCTCTGGCAAATCAATTATTTCTGTTTTTTCCGAACATTGCCCTTATCCAGTATGGCACAAAGATGAATGGATAAAACATGCTGATCCCCCCGGGGTTGATTTTGATGAAAATAAAGAAGTATTTCCCCAAATGTGGGAATTTTTTCAGAAATCTGTGATTCCGCATAATACTGGAACCGGAAATGAAAATTGTGAGTACACAGACGACTGGTATTATTCAAAAAATGGATATCTTTGCCATTCGGGGAACAAATGTGAAGACACAAGATATTGTTATGGAGTTACAAGTCTTAAAGATTGTTTTTGGAGTACCGTCTCATTTGATTCCGAAATTTGTGCAGACCTTATAAATTCAACAAATTGTTTCGAAAGCTTTTATTTATTTAATTGTAGAAATGTCCAAAATTCTGCTTTTTTATATAATTGTCGGAATTGCTCCAATTGTCTTTTTTGTTTCAATCTTAGAAACAAAGAATATTGTTTCGGAAATCAGCAATTAACCAAAGAAGAATTTGAAAAAAAGAAAGCCGAGTGGAATTTTAGTTCGCAAAAGATTTACCAAAAAGCAAAAGAATATTTTAATGAAATGATGGAATCAATGGCTTTTCATCGGGCTGTTGAAATTGATAAATCAGAAAATACTTCCGGGAATCATCTTTCAAATTGTAAGGATTGTGTGGAGTGCTTTATGACTTTGAAACATGAAAATTGTGTACATGATGTTTTTTCGGGACCAAATTCTCTTGGCACCTTAGATTCATTAGGAACTATTGGAGGACAATGGTGTTATTCATCTATTCTACCGGTTTATTGTTATGAAGCCAAGTTCTGTTTTACTACAGATCATTCTAAATTCGTGGAATATTCTGCTTTTTTAAAAAATTGTGAGTATTGTTTTGGCTGCTGTGGATTAGTTGGGAAAAAATATCATATTTTCAATAAACCCTATTCTGAAGCAGAATACTTTGCACTCAAAGAAAAAATCATCGCTCATATGAAATCCACAGAGGAATATGGACAATTTTTCCCTGGTTATTTTGCGGCCAATCCGTACGAAGAGAGTTGGGCGAGTTTTCATTTTCCTCTGTCTCGAGAAGAACAAAAAGAAAGAAGATTTCGGCTCCAGGAAAATGAAGAAGGGAAAAACGAAAATTATGCCTCTGTTTCTGAAATTCCTGATTCTTCTCACGACGTCAGTTTAGATATCACCCAAAAAGTGTTTTGGGATGAAAAAGCCAAAAAGCCTTTCCAAATCCAAAAAGCCGATATTGAATTTACACAAAAATTAAATATTCCATTACCAAATGAATTTTATATTTCCCGGATTCAAGATAATTTCCGATGGCTCTTTTTTGATGGAAGTTTGCGAAAAACCACTTGTGGAAAATGTAACGCAGAAATCGAAACAAACTGGCCAGAAAAATACGATGGAAGAATTTTGTGTGAAAAGTGTTATCTAGATACCATAAAGTAAGATGAAAAAAGTTTGTGTTGCGAGCAGAAAAGAATTTGAGATCACTGAAGCGGATCTAAAATTTTATGAAAAAATGGGGGTACCTACTCCTAAACTTTGTCCACACGAACGACAACGCAGAAGACAGGCTTTTCGAAACGAAAGATTTCTTTATCATAGGATTTGTGATGCTACCGGTAAAAAAATAATCTCTATATATTCACAGGATTCCCCTTTTAAAAAAGTAGTTTCTCCTGATTTTTATTGGGGAGACAATTGGGAGGCAAAAGATTATGGACGAGATTTTGATTTTAATCGTTCTTTTTTCGAACAATTTTTAGAACTTTATCACAAAGTTCCACAATTAAGTCTTATTCGAAAAGAGACAGAAAATTCTGACTTTGCCCACGATGCTATTCGATTGAAAAACTGTTATCTGACTTTTGATGGAGAACAAGCTCGAGATTGTATGTACGGAGAAACTTTTTATATGATCCAAGACTGTTTGGATTTCCTGTTTTTACGCCATTCAGAACTTTGTTATGAGTGTGTAAATTGTGAAAATGGTTATCACCTCTTCTTTTCTTATAATTCAAAAAACTGTTCTGATTCTTGGTTCCTTCGTGACTGTATAGGATGTAGAAATTGCTTCGGCTGCTCTAATCTCATCAAAAAAGAGTATTATATTTACAATAAACCCCATACCAAGGAAGAATATGAACAGTTTATATCTGGATTTCATTCTGGGAAACATTCTTATATAAACAAGCTAAAAGCTAATGCTGTAGATCTCTGGGAAACCCAATTTGTGAAACACATGGCTGGCACTCAAAATGAAAATGTAACCGGAGATCATGTATCCAACTCGAAAGACTGTACTTATTGTTTCGATGCTGAAAATATCCGTGACTGCAAATACGTGTTTAGTATGCAGGGTGGAGGAAGTGACTGTCATGATATCAATATATGGGGGGTATCAACCGAGCTCTGCTATAATTGTTCTGTTATTGGAGAGGGAGCACGAAATATCATTGCCTCTTTTTATATCGCTTTCGGATGTGAAAATGTGTCCCACTCTGCTTTTTGTTGGCAAAACAGTAAAAACCTCGTTGGCTGTGTAGGAATGAGCCATGCAGAAAACTGCATTCTCAACAAACAATATTCTGATCAGGAATATCAAGACCTCCGAGAAAAAGTAAAAGCTTATATGATTCAAACTGGAGAATGGGGAGAGTTTTTTCCAACTGAAATATCTCCTTTCGCCTACAATGAAACCCCAGCACAGGAATACTATCCGTTAACTGAATCTGAATGCCTGGCCAAAAGGTGGAAATGGAAAAAAGAAGATAAAATCCCTCAAGCTCAAACATATGAAATTCCAGATGATATTGCAGATGTTCCAGATTCTATTTGTCAAGAAGTGTTGGCTTGTGAGGAATGCGGAAAAAACTATAAAATTCAAAAACCAGAATTAGTTTTTTACAAAAAGCTTGTTCTACCTATCCCTAGAAATTGCTCAAACTGTCGTCATTTAGCACGAGTAAAGCAGCGTAATCCACAAGTACTTTTTGATCGGAAGTGTGATAAATGTGGCGTGGATATTCAGACGACTTTCGCTCCAGATCGACCTGAAAAAATATATTGCGAAAAATGTTATCTTGAGGTAGTAGATTAGTTGTGAAAAAAACCTGTGCTGCCTCCGGCAAAGAATTTGAGATTACGGATGAGGATCTTAAGTTTTATGAAAAGATGGGCGTGCCGGTGTCGACTTTGTGTCCAGAGGAACGGTTAAAAAAAAGATTAATTTTTAGAAATCGACGAAAAATTTACCAAAGAAAGTGTGATGCCAGTGGAAAAAACATAATTTCTATGTACACCCCAGAAGCCATTTTTCCAGTCTATCATCTTTCAGAATGGATTAGTGACAAATTTGATCCGTTAGAATATGGACGAGATTTTGATTTTAATCGACCATTTTTTGAACAATTTTTAGAATTAAAAAACACCATCCCTCATCCTCATGCAGCCGTTACAGGAAATAATGAAAATTCTGAATTTTGCAATGGTTATGGATGGCTAAAAAATTGTTATTTAACTTTTAATGCAGGAATGGATGAGAATTGCTATTACTGTGATGGAGTAGATTATTCAAAAGACTGTATTGACTGCATATCGATAGATGGCTCTGAACTTTGTTATCAATGTGTAGAATGTATTAAATGTTACCAAACGTTTTTCTCTTTAAGATCTAAAAACTGTTCTGATTCTTGGTTTTTAAGAGATTGTATTGGCTGTTCTTATTGTTTTGGTTGTACAAATCTAAGAAATAAAAAATATTACTTTGCCAATCAACCATATTCAGAAGAAGAATATTTTAAAAAACTAAGAGAATTAAATTTAAATTCTTTTACTTCCATTGAAGATTTAAAGAAGCATTTCAAAGATTTTTCAACTAATCACCCCCATAAATTTGCGAATATTTTGAAATGTGAAAACTCAACTGGAGAAAACCTAGAAAACTGTAAAAATTGCAAAAATTGTTTTGATTGTCACGAGGCAGAAGATTGTAAAAATGCTTTTTTTATGAGACATGGAGCTAAAAATTGCTTTGATACTTCTTTTTTTGGATATAACACAGAAATACTATATGAAACAGTCTGCTGCGGACATAATTCCCAAAACCTTTCCTTTTGCTTTGATTGTTGGGATGGAAACTACGATTTAACCTATTGTGGACAAGTGATAAATTCAAATAACTGTTTTGGATGCATGAGCTTAAAAAATCATAAAAAATACTGTATTCTCAACAAACAATACACCAAAGAAGAATACGAAGAATTAGTTCCAAAAATTATTGAACATATGAAATCAACAGGGGAATGGGGAAAGTTTTTCCCAACCCAAATATCTCCTTTTGGCTACAACGAAACAACAGCTCAAGAATACTTCCCCATGACCAAAGAAGAAGTTCTATCCAAGGGCTGGAAATGGAAGGATGAAGATGATAAAAATTATCAACCACAAACCTACCAAATCCCAGACAACATTTCTGATGTTCCAGATGAAATATGTCAGGAAGTTCTTGCCTGTAAAGCTTGTGGCAAAAACTACAAAATTCAAAAAGCAGAACTTTCTTTTTACCGAAAAATGGGTCTACCGATTCCGCATAAATGTCCGGATTGTCGGCATGCGAATCGGATGAAACTGAGAAATCCTCGTCAGCTCTATGATCGGAAGTGTGATAAATGTGGTGTGGATATTCAAACAACTTTTCATCCTTCGCGTCCTGAAAAAATATATTGCGAAAAATGTTATCTTGAGGTAGTAGATTAATTGTGAAAAAAACTTGTGCTGTCTCCGGAAAAGAATTTGAGATCACGGAAGAAGATCTCAAGTTTTATGAGAAAATGGGGGTACCGGTTCCAGCACTTTGTCCAGAAGAGAGGGCAAAACGACGTTTAATTTTTCGCCCCCATAAACTTTATCGTCGCCAGTGTGATGCCACAAAAAAACCTCTGATATCTTGTTGTCCTCCAACCAGTAAACACAAAGTATACGAAAGAAATTACTGGTGGTCCGAACAGTGGGACCCTTTTCAGTATGGACGGGATTTTGATTTTAATCGGCCGTTTTTTGATCAATTTAAAGAATTATTTTTTGAAGTACCGATTCCCCACCAGTATGGCTACGAAAATGAAAATTCAGATTATTGTAATGGCCTTGGATGGTGTCGAAATTGTTATCTGGGATTTAATATGGATGGATGTGAAGACTGTTGTTATATTTTTAATGGGAAATTTAGTCGAGATTGTGTAGATTGTGATGGAGTAACCAAGTGTGAAATTTGTTATGAGTGTCAGGATTGTGATACTTGCTACAACCTTCTTTTTGGGAAACGTTGTACTGGATGCCGAGATAGTATGTTTCTCTTGGATTGTCGTCAATGTAGTAATTGCCTTGGCTGCGTAAACTTATCACAAAAAAATTATTACATTTTGAATCAAAAAGTCAGTCAGGAAGAATTTGAAGCCAAGAAAAAAGAATTAGAAGATTATGACGCTTTACAAAAATTCAAGCAGGAATTTAAAAAACTGGTTCTTAGTCTTCCTAAAAAATATTATTACGGTTATGGAAACGAAAATTTCTCGGGGGATAATATTTTTCATGTAAAAAATAGTTATCACTGTTTTTATTCGGAAGAATTAGAAAATTGTAAATATTGTAATTATGTCTATGAATCAAATAATTGTCAGGACTACGATTATTTTGGGAAAAATTCTGCTTGGATCTACAATTGTTTGGCGACAGGTGAAAACTGTACTAATAATGTTTGTTGTATGATGACCTGGAAAGGGTCTAGTGATAATTATTATTGTCAGCTTATTTCTGGAACCAGCAATTGTTTTGGTTGTGCAGGATTGAGACAAAAGAAATATTGTATTCTCAACAAACAATACTCACGTGAAGAATATGAAGCATTAGTCCCTAAGATAATCGAACATATGAAATCCACGGGAGAATGGGGGAATTTTTTCCCACGTGAGTGGAGTTCTTGGAGTTATAATGAAACTGCAGCAGGAGAACATTATCCTTTAGAAAAGGAAGAAGCTTTGGCAGAAGGCTGGAATTGGGTGGATCCGGACAAAAAAATCACAAATGCTAAAAAAATAATTCGAGATCCAAGTGTTTTACCAGCTACTATTTCTGAAGTTCCAGATGCGGCTCTAGAATATGTCATTTGTTGTGAAGTATCAGGACAACCTTTTAAAATTCAAAAATCAGAACTGGAATTTTATCGAAAAACGAATCTTCCTCTCCCTCGGAAACATCCTGATGTTCGTCACGCAGAAAAAGTTAAAGCACATAATCCTTACCTTATTTTTGATCGAACTTGTGATAAATGTGGCACAGACATCCAAACTACGTTCGCTCCAAAAAGACCGGAGAAGGTGTTTTGTGAAAAATGTTATTTGGAAATTGTAAATTAATGTAAAAACATATTACTGTAGAAACACGCCATTGTCATGTTTCTACAAGGAAAATAAAAATGGAGAATTCACAAAAATTCCAGGGCAAATATCGAACAAAATCGATGCGTCTGAAAGATTGGGATTATTCTGCCGATGGTGCATATTTCATAACCATCTGCACAAAAGATCGGAAACATGATTTTGGAAAGATAAAAAAAGAAAGGATGTTTCTTTCGCCCATTGGTAAAATTGCCGAAAATTTTTGGAAAGAAATAGAGAATATCCACAAACACGTGATTTTGGATGAATTTGTGGTGATGCCAAACCATATTCACGGGATTATTTTTATTCAAAATGAAAGCGTAGAAACACGCCATTGGCGTGTTTCTACGCAAACACAATTTGGTAAATTACCCCCCAAATCCATTTCATCCATTATTAATCATTTCAAAGGGGGGAC
The DNA here is from genome assembly GCA_964344775.1 of uncultured Candidatus Peribacteria bacterium. Taxonomy (GTDB): domain Bacteria; phylum Patescibacteriota; class Gracilibacteria; order UBA4473; family UBA4473; genus CAYFMH01. The sequence continues at coordinate 3,304 of CAYFOO010000010.1, read as the reverse complement.
AAAAAAATGGGCGAACAAAAATGAATATGAAAATTTCCTATGGCAAAAAAATTTTTACGATCACATTGTGCGAAACGAAGACGAATTGAACCGAATTCGCCAATACATCATCGACAATCCAATGAATTGGGAAAAAGACAGAAATAATCCTGAAAACCTTTTTATTTAAACAAAAATTTGTCGAAATACAAAAAACATGCTACAAAAAACTGAGTGAAAACCTATCTCATTCGCATTCCTCAGGAAAACAATAAAAACGCCGCCGCGTTTGAAGGTGTTTTATCACACTTGCATGAAACTTTGCGAGGGAAAAAAGTCTCTTTTGAGCTGATCGTGATGGGACAAAATATTGCTTTTTGTTTCACTGCTGATCCGGCTACTGCTCAAGTAGTAAATGGAGAGATCTACGCCATGGCTCCAGAGTCAGATATTGTGGAAATTCCAGATTTTACGAAAAAAATTAAAAAAACAACACAGTTTCTCAGTACTGAACTCTCTCTCGTGAGAAACGATCTTTTTCCGCTTCGAGATTTTCGGGAATTCGAAGGAGACAGTTTGTCTGGAGTGCTGAATGTATTGTCGAAATCCACTCCTGGTGAAGGTGTTTGGATTCAGATCGTTGCACAAGTAGAAAAAGACACCGGCATGCATCATTTCAAAGTTGGTATCCGAAGAAAACTGGATAAGATCCGACATCTTTTCCGCACAAAATATTGGTTTAAAAAAGGCGGAGACAAAGACTTTGATCCAAAAATGACAGAAAAAGTTTCCGGCCGTCTTTTTCGGGCAAATATTAGAATTGCCGCTTTTTCTGACGATCCGAACAAAAATCCAGATCCCAAAATACAGGCCATACTTGGGGCAATGCAAAATTTTAATACCCTTGATCTCAACCAAATTAAGCACAAAAAAGTTCAAAAGAATTTCACCGGACTGAAAAATTTCCACAATCGAACACTAAAAAGCGGATTCCTGCTTTCAACCAAAGAATTAGCCACGCTCTTCCATCTGCCCAATGAACAAGAAGTGCCAAACCTCATCCATGTGCTCTCAAAAAAAGCAGAACCCCCCGCGGATTTGCCGACCGATAAAACCGACAAAACTACTTCCTTTTTTGGAGAAACCAATTTTCACGGACAAAAAATTCCTTTTGGGATCAAACGAGCAGATCGACGAAGACATCTGTATTCTGTGGGGAAATCTGGTTCTGGAAAGTCCAAACTGCTCGAACTGTTGATCGAAAATGATATTTTGAATGGAAAAGGGGTAGGGGTACTCGATCCACATGGAGATTTGGTCGACAATATTTTAAAAGTGATTCCAGAAGAGAGAATGAAAGATGTGGTGATTTTTGATCCTTCGGATCTAGATTTCCCCATCAGTTTCAATCCCTTGGCTCAAGTGCCACCAGAGTTGAAAATTCGTGTAACGATTGGATTTATTGAGATTTTCAAAAAACTATTTGGAGCCAACTGGACACCACGACTCGAACACGTGCTCCGATACACCACGCTGGCTTTGCTCGACACGCCGGGAACAACCATCCTCTCGATTTTGAAAATGCTGACGGATAAAAATTATCGACAGACCATTGTGAGAAATATCCAGGACAACGTGGTGAAAAACTTCTGGGTAAATGAGTTTGCGGGCTGGTCGGAGAAATTTGATAACGAAGCGATCACACCGCTACTGAACAAAGTCGGACAATTCGTCTCTACCAACATGATCCGAAACATCGTCGGACAACCAGAAAATAAAATCGACTTTCGAGAAATCATGGACAATAAAAAAATCTTCCTCATGAAAGTCTCCAAGGGGATTCTTGGGGAAGAAAATGCCGCCCTCATGGGAGCCATCGTGGTGACGAAGCTTTATCAAGCCGCGATGAGTCGAGCTGATACCGCGGAAGAAAAGCGAGTAGATTTTTATCTCTACGTGGACGAATTCCAGAACTTTGCCACTGACACTTTCGATGAGATTCTTTCCGAAGCGAGAAAATATCGATTGAACCTCACAATTGCCCACCAGTTCCTCGGCCAACTTTCAGATAAAATCAGGACGACAGTCTTTGGGAATGTGGGATCCATGGTAACCTTTCGAGTTGGCGGAGAAGATGCTCAAATTTTGGCTGGAGAGTACAATCCTCGATTTTCTGAACGGGACATCATCAATCTCGGCGTGCGGGATTTTTATTGCAAAATGTCGATCGATGGCGAACTTCGTGAGGCTTTCTCTGGGCGAACACTCGATATGAACATCCCAGAAACTCATTTTGCCAAAGAATGTGTTGAGCACTCAAGAACCAATTATGCTAAACCCGTAGGAGAAGTGGAAAAAATTCTCCAGCAATGGGAAGAAGGCAAACTTGACCCGAAAGGAGGAGGACCTGCCAATGATTCTTTTGAAGAAACAAAATTTGAGGAACCGATGGTGTAATAAAATATTAAATTTTTACTTGATTTTTTAAAAAATAAAATGTACAATACTCCTGTACATAATTCTAAAAACATGAACCAGACCATTTCCTATGCAAAAGCTCGGCAAAACCTCAAGCATTCTTTTGACAAAGTCTGCGAAGAAAACGTCACGCTCCTCGTAGAAAGAAGAAATGGGGAAAACGTGGTCATTATTTCCGAAGAAGACTTTCTCGCCCTAGAAGAAACCGCTTATCTTCTCCGATCTCCAAAAAATGCTAAACGCCTTTTGGAATCCCTAGAAGAGACAAAAAGCAAAAGAACGACTTTTAATAATGTTAATGAGTTAGCTGATGCCATTGGAATTTAGCACAAATGCACTAGATGATTTATCATATTGGGTTAAAAATGATCCCAAAAAGGCTTTAAAAATATTTAAACTTTTTAAAGAAATATTGAAAACTCCGTTTTCAGGGACAGGAAAACCTGAGCCTCTGAAATATGCCTTTTCAGGTTGTTGGTCACGACGAATTGACCGAGAGCATCGGTTGGTTTATAAGGTGGAAAAGAAATCCATTGTGGTTTTGGCTTGTCGTTATCATTACTAATGAAAAAAACCTGTGCTGTTTCCGGGAAAGAATTTGAGATCACCAAAGAAGATCTAAAATTTTATAAAAAGATGGGCGTGTCAGTACCGACTTTTTGTCCGGAAGAAAGACAGAGGCGGAGATTAGCATGGAGGAATGAACACAAGCTTTATCGAAGAAAATGTGATGCTACCGGAAGAAGTTTAATTTCTATGTATCAACAAAACACTCCTGGAAAAGTTTATGATGTTAATTAGACTTTCTGCACAATAAAGTTGTTCGGAGAGAAGAAATGGGGATAAT
>CAYFOO010000009.1:0-35868 GCA_964344775.1 uncultured Candidatus Peribacteria bacterium | reverse complement strand
GCTCAACACAGTTATTGCCTGATTTTTTCCAATAAATAACTTCTATGAAAACAAAAAGTGAAACACTACCAAAAACCCCAATAGCTTTTATTGTTTATATTAGTAAAAAGTACAAAGGCTTAGCTGTTGGTACACTCTTAAGTGTATTTGTGGCAAGGCTATTGGAATCCTCTCTGCCATATGTTTTGAAACTCCTGGTGGATGCTATTACAAGTTCAAGTGAGAATAACTCCTTTGTGTCTTCAGAAGTTTTAAATTACATATGGATATTAGCAGGCCTCTATGTGTTGGTCTTAGGTTTGGAATGGTCATTTTGGAGAATTAGTGGCTTTTTGGGAGTAAAATGGCATAGTCATTCAAGAGCATATGGACATGAAAAACTGTTTTCATACTTAACAGGACATGCAAACCAATATTTTGTAGATAGGTTTGCAGGAAACCTTACTAGTAAAGTTGATAATATTAAGTCTGGAATAGATAAAGCTTTAGAAGTAATTGTTTGGACGTTCTTTCCACTTTGTATTCAGATTATTGTCGGAATTGCACTTATTGCTTTAGTTCATCATGCGTTAGCTATATTTTTTACAATATGGGTGACTGTTTTTTTAGTCATTAATTTTTGGTTGGCACGAAAAACGGAAAAGCTTTCCGAAATAAATGCCAAAATCAGCTCCACACTTCATGGGCAGATGGTGGACATGGTTACTAATGTCTCACTCATTCACTACTTTTCAAAGAAGCAAACAGAAGAAAAACGCCTTAAGAAATTTATTGTTGAACAGAGAGACAGTGAAACAAAAGCATGGAACTACCAAGAGTTTGTGCTTGTCGTCAACAGTATTCTTCAAATTATACTGGTTGGAGTAGTTATATTTGGGGGTATTTATTATTGGAGTATTGGAAGTTTGAGCTTAGGAAGCATGATTATGCTCATACAACTTACAACAGGAATGCTTGCCGTTTTAGCTTTTATCGGGATGACTGCTAATGACTTCATGGAACAGTACGGAAAAGTAAAAGAAGGATTGGGAGAAATTATACAAGACTACCATGTTACAGATATAGATAATGCTTGCTCTTTGAAAGTTGAAACAGGAAAAATAGAGTTCTCGGATGTTGGCTTTAAATATTTCAAAGGAGCTAAAGTATTTGATCACTTAAACCTCCAAATCGTTGGAGGGCAGAAAGTAGGGTTGGTGGGAGTAAGTGGAGCGGGGAAAAGCACTCTTGCTGCTTTATTATTGCGTCTTTACGACATTCAAAAAGGAAATATTACCATCGACAATCAGAACATATCAAAAATAAAGCAGGAAAGCCTTAGAAGCAATATTGCTTTTGTTCCTCAAGAGCCATTACTATTCCATCGAAGTATTACTGAGAATATTAAATATGGTAAAGATAAGGCTTCATTAAAAGAAGTGGCACAGGTTGCAAAATTAGCTAATGCTCATGATTTTATTGTTCAGTTGCCACAAAAATTTGAAACAATGGTTGGTGAGCGAGGAGTAAAACTTTCAGGAGGACAAAAACAGAGAATTGCCATAGCTCGTGCTATGCTGAAGAATGCTCCTATTTTAGTTTTGGATGAAGCTACTAGTGCCTTAGACAGTGAAAGCGAACTACTGGTGCAAGAAGCACTTGGAAATTTGATAAAGGGCAAAACAGTGTTGGCCATTGCTCATCGTCTTTCTACTTTATTGGCTATGGATAGAATTATCGTTTTAGACAAAGGAAAAATAATTGAGGATGGTACGCATAAAGAGCTTCTAAAAAAGAAAGGGATTTATGCGAAACTGTGGGATCATCAAGCTGGAGGCTTTATCCAGTAATTTTTTTTAATCTTTACCCCAAAAACCATGAAAGCCCAATCCGATGACCAAAAATCTTTCGAAGGCACTTGTAGAGCATGCCAAGAAACAATCAATAAGCGGCAGATAAAAACACATTTCAAAAAATGCTCCAAATTTAAGCGTTCTGAGGGATTAAATCAGGTGAGACTGCTTATTACGGACACTTACTTTAAGAACTTTTGGCTTGTAGTAGAAGTTTCTCCGAAAGCTACTTTCAAGAAGCTAGATCAGCTACTACGAGAAGTGTGGGTGGAGTGTTGTGGACATTTAAGCAACTTTGGAGGTTATAGCGATGAGATTTCAAAATCAAAAAAGATTGTGGAGGTGCTAAAAGAAGATGATGAAATCCCTTATCTTTATGATTTTGGGACAACAACGGAACTCAAAATCAAATCGCTTGGCACAGGCGATATTTTGCTTCCAAAAAGTAAAGATTTAATGGTCATCGGAAGAAATTATTATCCCCCTTCTCCCTGCGGATTTTGTGGCAATCAGGCTTCTCTGATTTGTTTCATGTGTTGGACTGGTGGGGGTGATACACCTCCTTTGTGCTGCCAATCTTGCGTTTCAAAGCATGCGGAAGCGTGTGAAGAAGGTGATGAAATGCTGGCTTGTTTGCCTAATTCTCCACGAGCGGGGGAATGTGGATATGATGCAGAGAGCTTTCCTGAGGAATTGTTTCCTAAGAAGTGGTAAACCGCCTAATAAAATTTAAAATGCCCCCTAAAAAAACCTTACAACGAAACATAAAAATCTATTACTCTAATGATTTTTTCAACGGATTAATGGCTATTTCTGCCCCAATCATTGTAATTTTTCAGTTACAATCAATCGGACTGAGCTTGGCAGAAGTTTTGATTGGAGAAGCCTTTTTTGCTCTAGCTATACTGCTTTCAGAAGTTCCTACTGGTGTGATTGCTGATAGAGTGGGAAGGAAAAAAAGCTTATTGATTGCAGAAAGTCTCGTTGCCTTTAGTTTTATCTATCTTGCTTTAGCAAACTCTTTTTTGGAAGTTGTTTTTGTACAAATAGTCATAGGGATTGGAATGGCTTTTGCTTCTGGAGCTAATCAGGCCATTCTATACGACACGTTAAAAGTATTTAAAAAAGAGAAAGATTATAAACGAATTTATGGGCGTGCTCGTACTATCCAATACACCACTTCAATCATAACCAATATACTAGGAGGTTTTCTGGCTACTTTATTTGGGTTATTCTTTCCGATTTTAATGGGTGGTTTTTTTGCTATATTATCAGTTTTAAACCTAACACTATTTATAGAGCCACCAAGAGGGAAAAAGAGAACTAAATCACTTCATGAGCATACTTGGAAGGCTTTTGTGTATATATGGAAACATCCACTAGTTCGATATACTATTATTTTCTCAATGATTTTAGGCGTGGGACAAAAATTAAGTTTTCATACGCTTAATCCTTATTGGGATTTAATGGGTGTGCCTGTTGCTTTATTTGGAGTAGCTTTGGCTTGTCATAATCTATTGGCAGCTCTTTTTAGCCATTATGCACACTGGTTTATTGAGAAATTAGGAGACGTTAAATCATTACTTCTCATTCTATCTATTTCTTGTGGTACATTCGCTATTATGTCTGGCTTTAATTTAGGACTTGTCGGAGCAATGTTATTTCCCTCAATGTTTCAGATTGTGCGAGCTATTTTCCCGATTGCAACAGACGATATGGTTAATCGAACTACAGAAAGTCATCATCGTGCGACAGTTCTCAGTATGAAGTCTTTTCTTATGAATGGAGCACAAATGTTATTATTGCCTGTTTTTGGATATGCAGCAGACATTTTAAGCCTTCTTTCTGCCTTCATGTGGATGGCTGGGATAATGTTTATTATTGGCCTTGTGGCTTTGCTTCACCTTTATAAAGTTCCTGCTAAATTTTCTAAATCATGACTTCTTCCCAAATCCTCATCTACCAATCCGAAACAGGTGAAACAAAGATAGACGTACGCCTAGAAGACGAAACAGTCTGGCTCACCCAAAAACTCATGGCCGAACTGTTCCAAACTACAGTACCAAATATAAACACACACCTTAAAAATATCTTCGAAGAGGGAGAACTAAACCAAAAAGCAACTATTAAGAAATCCTTAATAGTTCGAAAAGAGGGAAATAGAGAGGTGTCAAGAGAGGTCGAATTTTATAGCCTCGACGCTATTATCTCCGTAGGCTATCGCATAAAATCCCACACCGCCACACGTTTCCGCCAGTGGGCAACCGAACGCCTAAAGGAATATATCGTGAAAGGGTTCATACTGGACGATGAACGGCTCAAAAATCCTGACCTTCCCTATGACTACTTTGAGGAACTCTCCCGACGTATTCAGGACATACGAACATCGGAGAAACGCTTCTACCGAAAAATAACCGACATTTATGCTCTGAGCGTGGACTATGACCCCACCCAAGAAATCAGCATAAACTTCTTCAAAACAGTCCAAAATAAGCTCCATTGGGCAATTACCGGACAAACCGCCGCCGAGATCGTGCATGATCGAGCTGACCACAAGAAGGCGAACATGGGGCTTACGAATTGGAGGGGGGCGAAGGTGCGGAAGCAGGATGTTGCCATTGCCAAAAACTACCTGAATGAAGAAGAACTGAAAGTCCTAAATAATCTGGTAGAGCAATATTTAATCTTTGCGGAAGGACAGGCCATGCAACGCATTCCCATGTACATGAAAGACTGGGTGGAGAAATTGAACGGCTTTCTTTCGCTCAACAACCGAAACATCCTCGAACATGCAGGAAAAATCTCTCATGAGCTAGCGGAGGAGCATGCGAAAAAAGAGTATGATAAATTTCATCAGGAACGATTGAAGGGGGAGGCTGAACAGGGAGGTGGTTTTGAGGAGGCGGTGAAGAAGTTGCCGAAGAGAAAGAAATAAAAGCCTTATTCTATCTCTTGAACTATCTCCTCCAACTCTACCTCCAAAACTCCACAAATCCGAATGAGAGCCAAAATAGTAATGTTTCGCTTCCCACACTCCACCTGGCTAATGTAGGTACTGTGTAGTTGAGCTTTGTTCGCTACCTTCTCTTGGCTCAAGCCTTTTGCTAGGCGCAGTTCTCGAAGTTTCTTTCCAAGCCGATCAAGGGTGTTATTTTTCATAGATTAAAGTCTATTTTTGAATAATCCCTAAAAAAGACTTGCTATTCCATAGACTATAGTCTAAATATTGATATAGCTCTTAATCCAAGCTCATGAATAAAGCTAAAAAACAATCGTCCTCAGTAGTTCAATTTCCTGAAATAAAAAGCGAAGGACTAACTTTTGAAGTTTCCGCAGACATGAATTTTGCCGCTCATCCGCTTACTTCGGTGAAAGTTCGCAGTAGTGATTTATTACTCTCTCAATCGTTCACACTAACTGACGTAGGCTTGGGAGAAGTTTCCGAATGTTTAGTGGACATAGCCAAAGAAATTGAGGAAAAATACGAGCAATATTGGGAGGAGCAAAAGACTGTTTAAGATTGGATTTGTAAATATAGGCTTTTTGGCTAACCTGAAAAAGTCATACTTTTTACGAAGTAAATTAACTTGAAATGTTTGCGGTTTTGGTTCAAAATCCGCCCTGCGGGGGCAACCAAAATTGACGAATTTTATTTTAACATTATCCTCGTCACCGCATTATTTCTTAATTTATTTTTTTAAAATGCCCACAACAAAAGTAGCGGCCTCCGAAGCCGCCTCTGAAAATTCGGAAAAAGCTGTAGAATCCACCTCTGCTTCACCCTCCGCCAAGGCTTCGGTAGACAAGAAAGCTATGGTGGACACGAAAACTACAGAGAAATCTCCTACCACAAAGGTAAAAAAAGATGACGCTCCTAAAAAAGAAGACAAAAAATCTGCCCCACAAGGAGGAGGCGGAAAAACTGAAAAAAAAGTGAGCTACAAAAATCCTTTTTCTTTCAAAGATCCGCTCCAGACCAAGGTTGTAAATTGCATCATGAAGGATGGAAAAAAGACAATTGCTCAGCAAATTTTGAAGGATACTTTCGATGAATTAAGCCGAAAAGGACAAAAAAACCCGTTAAAAACCTTCGAAATAGCTATCACCAATGCTAAACCATCTATGGAAGTAAAAGCCAAAAGAATTGGAGGAGCGGTTTATCAAATCCCGTTAGAAGTTCCCGCCAAGCGACAAGATAGTCTAGCCATCCGGTGGATTCTAGAAGGAGCAAGAAAAAAGAAAGGAATGCCAATGTACAAAAGACTCGCTCTCGAACTACTAGATGCCTTCAATGAAAGTGGATACGCCTACACCAAACGAGAAGACGCACACAAAATGGCTCAGGCCAACAAAGCTTTCGCACATTTGGCAAGATACTAAAGGAAACAGTTAACAGGAAATAGTTTATTTTTTACTTGTTCCAACTCCCTGTTCCCTATTCCCTGATTTAATCAACATCAAAAACTTGCCGCAGAACCCAATCACCCACTCGGTAAAATATTTGCTTACGTCGAGAATCAAAATCCCGTTTCACAAAGGAAACCATCGTCACTCCCGCCACCTCACGAATTCGTAAATTTTGCTCAAAAATCCCTCGCAAGGCCGGATCAAATTGGAATTTTATATTTTTTTCTTCGCAGAAGGATATGAGATTCAATGTATGTTCAAAAGCATCACACTGGATAATAGCCGTGATTTTCTCTTTTTGACAAACGCTTTCCAATTTATCCAGCTTCCCCAAAATTACTGAGCCTTTGACCTTTTTGTGCATCCCATAGGGATCGATCACACCGACAATTTTGTAGAGGGCGTAAGTATTTTTTTCAATCGCAGCAATAAGTTTCTCCGCCACTCGATTCGCTCCCACGATCAAGGTTCGATACACATCTTTTTCTTTTTTCTTCCTCGCTGCCAAAATCTGACGAAAAAAAGTCTGTGAAATAAGCAAAAACACACTCCCAAAAACAAAAATATAAACTCCGATTAGTCGTGAAAAAAGGATCTCACGCGGAAAAAAGTAGGTCACGATCAAAAATCCAATAGAAATCACTCCACCAATAAAAACCAGTGCTACATCAAACCATTCTCGTTCATCTGAACGTGGTGGTATCCGATAGTATTTGGCAAAGAGCAAAAACCCGATCCAAGCTGAAGCTGCCAAAAAAGCGATCGTAGCAAAAAGTGGAAATGGAAAATCAGAAGAAAAAATAAATCCTACTCGCAAAAAATAAGCCAACAAACAAGCTGCGTAAACTCCGATAAAATCAAGAATTATCTGAAATATTCGAAGCCGAATCCAGGTTTTGAACATAATCGAAGTTTAACATAAATAAAAAGACTGGCAAACGCCAGTCTTTTTATGTTTTTTTAGTTAAATACTAGTAACAAGTAGAACCTCCCATTTCACACAACTCTCCTTGAACGTTTGTTCTCACATAACTTGGAGCTTGTTGTGTTCCTTCTCCCAATGCCCCACCTCCAAGTGCTCCTTCGATCGCTGTCTGCACCTCTGTCCAATCTGTATCAGTACAAAGAAAATTCGGCTCTTCAAGCCCTACTGATATTGCTTCATCTACTGTACCTTTTGTTCCATCTGCGAGAGGTGCTGCTTCTCCTTCACTCCATGCCATCACAATATACTCATCATCATCCCCAATATCGTTTTGTGGCCCATCCCCCATACCAATAATATAACACAAACTTTTCTCTCCTTTTGGTACTCGGTAGTCGTTTGCATCAAAAAGATTTTTCAAATCTTCTGCGGAATACCGAAAACGTCCATTTTCCCAGTTGTACGCCGCATCCACTCGAATCATCGTGGACATCTGATTTACCGCTGCGATACGAGATGTGTCTCGTGCCCGCCCGAAGTAGGATTTGAAAGTAGCAGTCGAAATTGTCGAAAGAATTCCGATAATCACGATCACCACGAGCAACTCAATGAGGGTGAAACCGAAGTGCTGTTTTTTCATTTTCATTTTTTTAAAAAATTAAGAATTTGCTCGAAAGCCAGGTAATTATATTGTTTCATATAATCTAAAGTCAAATTCTTTGTCCCATTTTTGTGAAAAATTCGATTGCGGATAATTAAAAACATTTTAAATGCTATCCTGTTTTAAAATCTTTAAACCAAAATTTTATGACCGATTAGGCGTGAAATTTTGAAAGGAGGAATGGCGAAGACATGGAGTCCCTCACCTTTAGAATGTAAAAATATTTTTTAAAAAGGTGTGGGACGGAATAAGCGGAGCCTATTCCGACGTGGTGGGCAAGGTGGGAGTTGAACCCACCACCAACCCCGCTATACAGCGGGGCTGCTCTAATCATCAAGCCACCTCTCTGGATGTCCTGATTTTTTTATTTTTCGTTCCAACTCTTTTGCTTCAGCTACTGTTTCTAGTTCAATAGTTTTTACCAATTTCCAATCCCCTATTCTTCTAATTGTATAAACCAAACCTTTTTTATGCTGTTCTATCCGTTGTTTTAGATTATCAGTACTTCCTACGTAAAATCGTTTGCCTTTTAAAATGTACACATGAGCCATTTTTAAAGTTTTTAATTGGGTAATAGCAAAAGAGTTGCCCCCCCACCAACTCCGCTGTATAGCGGAGTTGCTCTGTCTTTTTATGGTGGGCAAGGTGGGAGTTGAACCCACCACCAAGGCGTTATGAGCGCCCTGCTCTAACCGCTGAGCTACTTGCCCGTTTTTTTAGATCTTTTTTCTCTCTTTTCTCTCTTCCTCCACCAACCCCGCTGCATAGCGGGGCTGCTCTAACCGCTGAGCTACTTGCCCGTCGTCAGAATTTCATCTGTCCCAAATTTTTACTTTGTAGATAAAATTCTGTTTTTTTTACTTCTTACTTCTAACTTCAAACTTCGATATATAAAGAGCAGTGCGATTTTACCCAAATTTCTAGATTTGAAAATGAAAAAAGTAAAAAATCACAGCAACTATTTCACGAAGGGAAAAATAGCACTCATTCTGGTAACGACCATGTGGTTGTGCAGCTGGGTGTAAATAAAAATCCTCAACCCCCAATTTCTCAGCCAACATACCTATCCGAGCCAGATGAAATCCACTAGAGACAAATACAAAACTCTCCACATTTGCCGGAAGATTCTGCAGCGTAGCTAAAGTATTTGCTCCCTCAAAATCCAAAATAACTCTTTCTTCCTGCTGCTTGTTGTTCGTTGTTTGTTGTTCACTGTTATTTACTATCTGACCTACAATCTCACTCATCACCTCCACCTCATGCGGACCAAATTCTGACTCCCCTCCCGACAAAACCAAACAATCAACCTGTCCCTGCTGAAAAAGATCCACTCCTGCCATCACTCGATCATGCAGAACCTGTGAAGCTGTCCCATCCTCCCGCAATGCCGCTCCAAACACCACCGCACATTCTGCTTTTCCCGTGGACTGATCATCATAGTGCAAAAAAACAAAAGCACTCACACTTCCAAGTGCAAAAACTACCATCCCCGCCAATCCCAATAAAAATTTTTGCATTTTATAAAAGTCTCCCTTGCTCCCCTTCGTAAGGGGAGACATATTTGATTTATTGGGATAGAGGGGTTTTGGGAGATTTACCATTCGGTCTTGAGCTTTAAAATATTGATACTCATGGTCGAAAGAGAGGGTTTTGAGTACAACTGTCAGTTGTGAAAAAAATCCCCCAACCCCCTTTATCAAAAGGGGGCTTATAATTAAAAACTTGTGATTTCTCATTCCTCATTATTCATTGCTCATTATTTCCCCCAAATTCCCATTCCTACTGCTTTGGCCTCCCTCTCGTACTGACGAAACTCATCTGCTCGGCTAAACGGAAACCAGTAGTATCCTCTCGCCAATCCCAATTTCAGAAGTTCGGCATTCAGGTCCACTCCAGAGGTAGAAAAAACGTACGCCAATCGTCGTCCATATTTATCAAAAAGCTCATCTTTATTATCGGCGATGAGACAGACTTGTTCTGATCCGGCTAACACTTCTTTCGTTTTGGCAGAAGCCTCCGGCCCCCAGGGCTGGATTGGTTTACTTGGATGTTTTGTTTCGGGAGTATCTATCCCAACGAATCGAATTTTTACTTTTTCTTCAATCTCAATTGTATCTCCATCGACCGTTCGGATGTAATCCACCCAATCACAATTATCCGGAAAGTTTTGTCCCGCAAAATCAAACACCTGCGGTTCTATCACTTGCTCTTCTACCACAACTTCCGGTGGCAAAATAAACTCTTGCACTTCCCCCGACTTATCCGGCAGCACTGGACTGCTCGCACATCCCGTGAGTAAAAATGCGGCAAAAATAAAAATTCTTCTCATAAATTCTCCCCAATCATAATTCCCAATCTACAATCTGCAATCAAAAATCTACAATTTAATATTTTGTTTGCTGTTTTTTGCTGTTTGTTGTTAGTTGCTAGTTGCTCACTGACGATTCCCCCTTCTTACTTCTTACTTCTTACTTCTTACTTTTAGCTCGTCAGCCACTGCTGCAGTAGATCCACGATCCACCACGAGGCCAAGGCCACGACTAGACCAATAATCACATACATGATGGCATTCTTTCCTTTTTCTTTGTCATCCGAGGCCGCTCCGTAGAGATAGAAAAATCCTCCCACCAGCATCATAATCACTCCCACACTTGGCAAAAGCTTTAGAACTAACGTGATCCAGTACACGATCTGCTTGGGTAGATCAGTTAGCTCCACTCTTCCGCATTTTATTTTGATCCCAATTGGAGCTTTTTTCCATTCTGCTGCTGGTTTATCTGGACATCCTACCGTTTTTGACCAAGGAACTATTCCTGTTTTAATTTCATTCGCTTCAGAAAACTCATCTGTCACTCCAGTGGCTCCAGCAGGTGCACCCTGGGCAAAAGCAAATACTGGAAGCAAACATCCCAATAAAATTGTAGCGAGACCGAGTTTCATACTCCTACGCATAAAAATTAAAAAATTTGTATGATGCACCGAAGTCTGCAATTTCTCTTCCAAGGCAGCACCACTGTTGGAGCTTCGGAGCATTATACTCCGGGTTTTTTTGACGAAGGTGTATAAATTTTTCATTATTTTAAGTGAGAGAAAAGAATCCTGGATTCATAGTCTGGAGGATCAGAGCGGTCAGGAAAAGTAATGCCAAACTCAGTAATGCCTGCAGGATCCGAGTCTTGGCCTGCGTCACAGCATCTGGGCTAGCTCCTCCGATCATAATCTGTCCTCCAGAGATCACCATGATCAGGACACAGAGTATTCCAATCACTGCTGCTAGGTATTTATAAATCAAACGAACATAATTCTGAATCAGATCATACCCATCTTTTCCACGGACAGACTTAAATCCTAATATCTGTTCTCGCAGTTGAATACAATAGCTATTGTTTGCCAAAATATCTTTTCCTCCGTCTGTACAATCTTCTCTCATGTCGCCAAAAGAATTTTTGCTGGATCCATCTCCAGGAGTTGGGCCTGTCGATTCAGGGAGCCCTGGTGCAGCACTTGTCGCTTTCTCTGTAAAATTCGCCAAAGGATCAAATGCTGAAACCTCTTCACCGAATAAAGAAAATCCCAGAATCAAACAAAGACCGATAAAGCACTTTTTCATTACTTTTTTAATGTCCGAAAAACGAAAAACGACCTGTCCTCCGACTTGTCTTCCGAAGCTTCTGCAAAGAATGAAGCATTTGGAAAGACTAGATTTTAAAAAGCGAAGGGGGAAAAACGAAAAACTGTTCATAACTAGATGACTTTAAAGATAAACGAAATGATAAATTGTACAACGATGTAACTAAAAAATCCGATAACAAGTCCCAGTACCGTGTAGATAAACATGGTTTTCCCCTTCTGGAGGAGGTTTTCATCTCCATGGGAGACGATCATCATGATCCCAGAGATCACCAGGAGCAGTACTCCGATCGTCGCGAGCACCCCCACCATCAGATCGATGATCCGCTTCATGATATTTTTATCCTTCTTGCTATCATCGATGAGCGTGAGTCCCGCTTCACTTCCCACCTGGAGGGTCCCGATGTTGAATTTTTCGGTATTGTTGGCCAGGATCCGCATGGCCGCGAGGAGTTCCTCCCTCCTTTTTGCTTCTTGTACAGCTAAGGTTGCGAGCATCAGATCTCTTTTTGCTGCTTCTTCTTTTTCTAACATAGGCAAATATTTTTTAGCTTGTTCAGGTGCTTGTACTTCATATGCCTCGGTCCTTTCTTTTTTGGCTTTCTCTATCTCTGCAATCTGTCCCTCTATGGCTTTCCTTTCTTCTGGATTCAGAGGCCTTTCTCCATCCAATTTGGCTTGAAGCTCTGCTTGTTGGTCCTCCAATTTTTTCATATCCTTATCATATTGATCAGTTTCTTTTCCATTCTTTCGAGCATCCTCTAGATCACTCTGCACTTCCTTCAGAGCATCCTCTTTTTGTTTCACTTTTGTGGCCACTTTTGCCATTCTTTCTCCACAGCTTTTTCGATGAAAAGCAGTTCCCTCTTTGTGCTGTTTATCACATTGAGCTTGTACTTTTGATCTCTCTTTTTCAGTCAACTGAATCTGCTCTCGAGTCGCTTCTGTTCTCTCTTGCTCAGCAGCTTCTGCCGCCGCTGTTGCTGTATCAGCAGCTTCTTTTTTCGCCAGATACTCTTTTCCCACTTCAGTTTTTCCAAATTTTTCTGTAGCAGCTTCTTTGGATTTTTGCTGTGTCCTTAATGAATCATTTATCAAACTTATTTCTGTATCTTTTCTTTTTAATTTATCATCTATCTCCTTCAAGTTTTTTTTCTTATCCTCCTCTGATAAATTCTTATTTTCCTCTATTGCTCTTCTTTCTTCCAAAAGTTTACTTTTACTCATTACCAACTCTCTCTTTTCTCCCCCAAGCCTCTTTTCTTCAGCTTCAATTTTAAAATAATCACTAGACGCTCGTGCTGATTCTGCCTCTTTTGCAAGTACTTTTTCTTTATTTTTTAATTCTTCCAGTCGAGTCCTCTCTTCCGGGCTTATATCGTTCAAAATAGCAGCATCTCTTCTTTCTAATTCTTCTATTTCACTTCTTGTTCTATCGAGTTCTTCCTTTTTAGCTTCGGCTATTCTTTCTGCCGTTTCTGGTTTTACTTCTGCTTTTTCAAATTTTCCCCGAGCCTTTTTAGCTTTCTCTTGTGCTACTCCCACAGCCTCCTGCTTTGCTGTTAATTTTTTCTCACAGTCCTCATTTTCCCCTCCATACTGCTTTTTACAATAATCTTTTATTTCCCCCGTACTGTTGCCACCACCAAAAGTAGCCCCTATTTCTCGAGAAGTTATTACTTTTTCTCCAGATGCATTATCCTGTACTGTATCCGCCTTCAAATTCTGGGCCAGTTCTGCCCGATCCAGAAACACGTTTCCCTGTAATCCCTTTTTGATGGCCCCTTTCAGCTTACCAGCAGCCCCCTCCACCGCACGGTTGGTAGCCTCCTGAACAGCCCCTCCTACCACACCAGACGCGGCACCGACCGGATCTTTTATCACTCCTTCTACTTTGTTTTTCAGATCTATCGCCCCCTGTACTTTTCCTACTGCATCTTGGACCGCTCCAGCTCCTGGAATACTATTTAATGCTCCTCCTACCGCACTCTCCACGGCTCCTTTTGCCGCTGCAGTAGCCTTTTCTTTGAGTGCTGCAAAGTCCATATTTACATTCGAACTATTGGTAGCGAGGGCCGCAAATCCCATATTTTTAGCTGCGTCTAACTGTCCTATGTGATCCTTAAATAAAGCAGTCGCCTCATTTCCTGGAAGTGATGCAAGGTTATTTGCTGCTCCTTGAATAGAAGCAAGATTAGCCATTGCCGCTTTTTGCATCGCTTCGGCTTTGCCTTTCATGGCTTTGAGTGTCTCACTCCCAGTCGCCATCCTCGGTCCGAGGAACGAGTTGGGATCAGCACTGATCTCTTGGAACTCAGCCATGCTTACGTCAAATTCTCCCAGATTCCCCGTAAGCTCCCCCAGTGACAAATCCACATCGATCCCTCCCAACTCACCAGCCAAATCCTCCAGGCCAGGTATCGCTCCGAGCTCCCCTAGTCCAGGCAATCCTCCCGGCATTCCAGGTAATCCCCCCATCATTCCTTCCATCTGTCCTTTTAGCCCTCCCACAGCACCATCCACGGCACCAGTGACAGCCCCGGTAGCAGCACTCTGGACTTGTCCAGCCACATCACCAGCAGACGGCAGATCCACCCCAAACGCCCACACATTTGGTGCCAGGATCGAAGAAATCAAAAACGATACAAGAATTTTTTTCATGAAATAATGAGATATATCTAATTATTATACCATAGATAAGCGGGAAAAACAAGGAAAAAAGGTTGTAGGAATTGAACAATAAAATAATTATTCCTTCCCTCCTACAACTTACAACCTACAACCTATTTCCACACAAAAGAATCCATGATCCAAGTCACGAGATTCTTCGTCTCTCCGAACCGATCCCGAGAACCCAGAATCACGGTGATAATCTCACTTCCATCGCTCCCCTCAGAGAGATTTACTAGACATTCACCCGCGTGTTTCGTATACCCCGTCTTCACTCCCTTGGAATTGAGGAAGCTCCCGAGCAGTTGATTTGTGGATTTTTTTTCATGGGCAAACCGCTCATCCACCGATGTCCCCCAGAAGTTCTCCTTCGCCACTGTCTCTCGGAAAAAATCATTGTTGAGGGCAATCCGCACAAGTCGAAGCATGTCGGAGGCGGACATCTTGTTTCCATAGCTCTCCCCCGTCTGTTCATCCAGGATATCCAATCCCGTGGAATTGAAAAACTCTGCCGATCGGAGTCCTAGTTCTCGAGCTTTTTCGTTCATTTTTTTGGCAAAAGCCTTCTCGGTCCCAGAATCATACATCGCCAGAGCCACCATGGCATCATTGGCCGATGGGATCAGAGCCGCTTCGAGCAAGGTTCGTATCGTCAAACGCTCTTTCCAGTAAAGTTCTATGCCAGCCCCCCCAGTCTTCGTGGCTTCCTGTGGGACACTTACGACATCTTCCAGATCGTGATGGTCCATAATCACGAGAAAAGAAAGAATCTTTGAGAGAGAGGCAATCGGCTGTGATCGATTTTTATTTTGGGCAAAAAGAATTTTCCCTGCCCCCTCGTCAAAAGCCAAAACCGCGGTTCGTTTGTCGTCCAAAATTTTTGGAGCGACCTTTTTCGATTTTTTTATCGGCACCTTCGACGGCTCCAAGGCCTCAATTTGAGGTAAATCTTGCATCTGATGGGACACCTGCCCCCAGAAATCTCCAGAGTTGTCTGAGAAGAAAGCGAAAAAGAGGAATTCTAACATTTTTTAAAGTTGTAGGTTGTAGGTTATAGGTGGGAGGGAAAAATTTAATTGAATATTAAAAATTGTTTAGAAATTAGAAATTGAAAATTGAAAATTTATTCCTTCAATTTATAAGCTGTTTTTCCATCCTCATCTAGAAGTTCAATTCCTTGTGCTGCTAATTCATCCCGAATCCGATCTGATTCGGCCCAGTTTTTTTCGGCTCGGAACTGGTTTCGCTGCTCAATCAAATCTTCTATTTCTTTTTTTCGTGAGTCGGATATTTCTTTTTCTTTTGGGAAAACATCAAAAACTTGATCAAAATCATTTTCTAAAAATTTTATTACAGACTTTACAGAAGTAATGGGCAATCCTCCATTTTCCTGTAATTTCCGAGCCTTTTTTAATAAATCAAAAACAGTAGCCAATGCTTCTGAAACATTCAGATCATCAAATAATGCCTCTTGGTATCTCATCCGATATTCATCTGCAAAGTCATCTTCTTTTATTTCATGCGCAACAGTTCCACTACGAAAACGATAAAATTCCACGATCCGATCAATTGAACTTTTCGCCATTTCCAATCCCTCAAACGTAAAATTCAACGCCGTCCGATAGTGTGCAGAGATCAAAAGATACCGAATCTGCTCTCCAGAATATCCTTTTTTAAAAAGATCCCGTACGGTATAAAAATTCCCCTTGCTCTTCGACATCTTCTCTCCATCGACCAAAAGGTGCTTGGCGTGCAGCCAGTAATTCACGGATTTTTTGTGAGAAAATCCAGCGTTTTGGGCGATCTCACACTCGTGATGCGGAAAGATGTTGTCTTCACCTCCGGTGTGGATGTCAAATGGAAAGTCTAAAAGCGTGTGCGACATCACCGAACATTCCAGATGCCATCCCGGAAATCCCCTGCCCCACGGGCTGTCCCACTGCATGAGATGGTTCGGATCGGCCGCTCGCCAGAGAGCAAAATCCAGCGGATTTTCTTTGTCCGGATTTTTGTCCACTCTCGCTCCCGCGACGAGATCTTCCATTTTGTTTTTTGAGAGCTGTCCGTACTCCTCGTACTTGGAAATTCGGAAAAAGACCGATCCATTGCTCTCGTAGGCAAACTCATCCGCGATTAATTTTTCACACCACTCGATTTGTTCTGCTATAAAGTCAGTCGCTCTCGGTCGATGATCTGGTGGAATAATCCGAAGTTTGGTCTCGTCTTCTACAAACGCGTCTTCAAAGAATCGAGCAATCGCAAACGGATCTTTTTTTTCAAGCCGGGCTTTTTTGAGGATTTTGTCCTCTCCCTCATCGTGATCAGAAACCAGATGTCCCACATCGGTGATATTCTGAACCTTCGTCACGTCATATCCCGCGTATCGAAAAACTCGCAACAAAAGGTCACTCATCAGAAAACTCCGGAAATTCCCAATGTGTGCAAAATCATACACGGTCGGCCCACAAGAGTAGATTTTTACTTTGCCTTTCGAAATCGGCACAAATTTTTCTTTTTTTCCGGAGAGCGTGTTGTGGAGAGAAATGTTTGACATTTTATGCTTTCATAAATATAATGGAGACAATCTAGCCCCGGTGGCTCCGAAAGGAGCTTACCCGGGGATTTTTTTATCTAAATGAAATTTTAACCATTTTATGGAGACTAATACTGGATGCAATTTTTGTTTTCCTAATTGTTGAATTTCTTTTCCCAAACTTCCAAATTCAGAAACGACAAATATCCTTTTCTTTGCTTTTAATATTTCAGCGATTACACAAGCAAAATCCCCATCGCCAGAAAACAAAATAAAAGTATCATAGTTTTCTAAATTTATTAAAATTTCTTTTGTGATTTCTGTATCAAAATCACATTTTCTTCTGAGAACGGGCTCTTTTTTTAACACAGCTAAAATATTGGGATCTTTTATCGCTTTTGAAAGTTTTTTCCAAAAATGAGAATCATCAATAAAAATAGGAATTTTTTTCACTGGTTTTGAAACAACCTTAAAGCCTGTTTTTTGAATTTCTTTTAAAAAATCAACTGATTTTTCATGCTTATCTCTTCCAAAAAAGAAAACCGATCGATCCACCTCTTCCATTCTTTCAAAAAAATGAAAAAGCTTTTGAGGATCAATCTCCCATTTCATTTTCTTAGACCACCCGTATACATTGGCCCAATCGACTAAGACCAAGGTTTTTCCTCGTAGGTGAAATTCAAAGGGTTTCATAAAGCTCCCGATTTGTACCTTTTTTCCAAACTTTTCTCAAATAAAAATAAATGCAAAACTTCTCCCTTGAACTTCCTACTTCTTCCTTCCCCCTTCTTACTTCTTATACAAGTCCCAACAAAAAATCCCTCGCCGCATTCCCAAGAAAACTGATCAAAATCAATGCCACAATCGGTGACAAATCAATCATCCCAATCCTCGCCCAACGAAAAGGGGCCAAAATCGGCTGTACAATCTGATCGAGCAAATCTCCAAATGCCGTCCTCCCCGTCGCAAACCACGACATCAAAACTCGAATCAAAATCGCCCAATAAAGTAAGTTTAAGAAGATTGAGACAAAAGAAACGAGGAAGGGAATGTAGGGAGTGAGATATGTAGTTAAGTTTTCCATGGCTGTCATAAAGTTGTAAGTGGGAGGTGGTAGGTTGTAGGGATTTTTGATTAAATTATTCCTTCCCACCTACAACTTACAACCTACAACCCTTTTAAAAGTCTTATAACTACCGATATCCATTCGCCGGAGCAAAAGTCTCGAGCAGCATCTTCAGATCCAAGAAATACTCTCCGATCAACGGAAAGTTAACAAATTTACCCAAAAACCAAATCAGCACCGCAAAAACCAAGGTCATCCCAATGATAATCCCCAATCCACGAAAAATTCCTCCGAAAAAATTATTGACCACAATCCGCCACGGAGAATTTAAATATCGTACAAAATCCCGAAGCCCGGTCTGCCGAAAAACCTTCACGAGTTTCACCACATCCTCTTTCATCTCTTCGAACTCTTCCTCATCAATCTCAAAAATCTCCACATCCGTCTTGAGCCGCTTTTCATCCGCAGCAAGCTTTTTTTCTACTTTGTGAACAGCATGTTTTTTTGTCATCAAAAAAATTCTATTGATATTCAGGGAAAAAGCAAAATAGAATTTTTGTGCTTGCTTTTCCTTTCTAAATTCTTAATTCTGCCTTCTGCATTCTTACTTCTTACTTAATTAATCGTCATGCCAACCCCCAAATCTGCCTCCGCCGCCAAACACACCTTTCTCTATCTCATCAGTTTCCTCGCACTGGGCTTTGTCGCCTTTGCTGTGGGATCGCTGTTTTTTGAGATTATCAATTACTTCTTTCCAGAAGAAATCGATAGTTGGAAAAATGAGTTCTCTCAGAGTCAACTAAAATTCTCAATTGCTTCACTCATCATCACCGCTCCGATTTATTTCTTTATCAATAGGCTCATAAACAAAGGCTTGGTAAAAAAAGAACTTAACTTCGAGTCAGGCGTACGAAAATGGCTGACCTACATCGCTCTTTTCATTGTTTCTGCGATCTTGGTCGGAGACTTGATCAGCACCATTTTTCACTTTTTGGATGGAGAGTTGACGGTTCGATTTATTTTGAAAGCGGCAGTACTCTTCCTCATCGCAGGGGTGATTTTTCTTTATTATTTCCTCGATATCAAAAGTGCCAAACCGAAGAAAAAAGATCTGCTCTGGGGGATCGGATTTTGGATTTTTGTGTTAGTCCCATTCATCAG
This sequence comes from uncultured Candidatus Peribacteria bacterium, assembly GCA_964344775.1. Classification (GTDB taxonomy): domain Bacteria; phylum Patescibacteriota; class Gracilibacteria; order UBA4473; family UBA4473; genus CAYFMH01. The sequence goes on along the minus strand of CAYFOO010000009.1, from coordinate 16,983 downwards.
TGCCTTTTTCATCGTAGAGAATCCGAAGGTCACACGACTCAAAAAAATTGATCGACAGGTAGTAGAAACACTCAACCAACTACAAAATCAAATTCAATATTTCGCACACGAAAAAGAACGCATCCCAGAGGATTTGACGGAACTCCAGAGTTTTGAAGGAAAGCCGTTTATGGAAGGATTTGCGAAGAAAACGATGGGAAAATACCAAATCGAGTACCACAAATCAGATGATAAAAATTATGAACTCTGTGGAGAATTTCAACGAGATAATCGAGAAGATCCAGAAAACGAAAAACGATACGGAGCCTTCGAATCGCAATGGCTACATGATACGGGGTACTTCTGTTTTCAGCTCAAAGCCGACTTCGAAAAAGGTCCACTTGAAAAAAAACTACATCCTCTACCGGTGGAGAAGAGATAGACTTTAACTTTTTTTCTTCGTATCACAACTATCTGGACCAATAACTCCAAAAGAAGCTTTGTGTACAAATTCCCCTATTTTATCAACTCCTATCATATTTTTTCCCTTCTTTCCTTCTTTACAGGCCGTATCTGTTCCTCCTCGAACATTCTCTGAAAATTGCTCCCATGCACTTTTTTTAGCAGCTAATTTCATCTTTTTTTCTGCATCTTTTGAAGTTCCCTTGCACTCTGGAGATTTCATCCATTTTTTCCAATCAGCAAAATTCCCTAACCACGGCACTCCTTGAGAACAAGATTCTCCATCTTTTCGAGTTTCAATTTTTTTCCCTGCCATCTTTTTAAATTTTAGATTCTAAAAATCATCCAATTATAACACAAAAAAACCGAAAATCAAAATTCTGCACCTGTCGGCCGTCCCGAGTACTCGGGAACGAAGGCTGATTCTGACTTCCGACTTCTGCCTTCCGCATTTCCTAAATCGCTCCCAAACAAATCACCAAAAGCACTCCCGCCAAAAGTGAAGCAATCATTTTGTGACTCCCATTACACTGAGCTTTGTTGCAAGAACAAGGAATCAGTTCATCACAAGAAATATACACCATCACGCCCGCTACTAGAGCCACAATCGCTCCAATGAATGCTTCTGGAATATTTTTAAACAAAACATAACCCAAAAAGAAACCCACCAAAATCGGAATTGCCGTCGAAGAAGAAAGCAAAAAGGCTTTTAATCGTTGCCCCGTGCAATGGTAATAAGGGGCACTCGTACAAATCCCCTCCGGGATATTTTGGATGGCAATCGCCAGGGCAATCATCAAAGTTGCATTCCCATTACTAACAGTTCCTGTCGCAATCGCTATCCCCTCTGGCAGATTGTGAATAAAAATCCCAAAAATTAGATAAAGAGCCGTTTTTTTCCACCGGGGACAATGTTCTCCCTCGTTGGGAATAATCCCCCCTACAAAAAATTTATCAATTAAAAACATAACCAGCCCTCCAATCATAAATCCAGCCCCACACAACCAGACCGAAGAAAGATGAATACTCTCGGGAATCAGTTCAAGGAAAGAAACCGCCAACATCACTCCCGCTGCAAAGGCCAAAAGACAACAAATAGACTTTTCCGAAGGCTGCCTCCACACCCCAATCGCAGAACCAATGATCGGTCCCAGAACGCTGATGATGAGAATGTAATAAATCGGTTCCATTTTTTTAAACGAGAAAGTAGTTTAAATTTTTGAAGAAAGAAGTAAAATTTTTTCGTGAAAAAGAAAAAATCCCCAGCCTTCAAATTCATCGCAAAAGAAATCCCGACCAACCCGGGATGCTACCTTTTTTGGGATAAAAATGGAAAACTGCTCTACGTGGGAAAAGCGAAAAATCTCAGGAAGCGTGTCAGCTCATACTTCCAAAAAACGAAAAAATCCCCAAAACTGGAGAAGCTGGTCAAATCAATTGTAAAAATCGAAACCCGAACGGTGAATTCTGAAATGGAATCATTGATCCTAGAAAATAACCTCATCAAAGAATTTCGCCCCTGGTACAACGTACTTCTAAGAGATGATAAAAATTTCCTCTACCTCAGACTCACCAACGAAGATTTCCCGAGAATGGAAACTACGAGAAAGATTGTGCGAGATGGAAGTTTTTACTTTGGGCCCAAGACTTCGGCCAAAAAACTTCGGGCAACCCTTCAATTTTGCCAGAAAGTGTTCCAGATCCGGACCTGTCGATTAAAAATGGAAAGTCCCCCTGATAAGGGGGATTTAGGGGGTTTAAGCCGAAGGCAAGAGAACAATATCAAAATTCTCTCCAACCCAGAAAAACGATCCATCCCCTGCCTCGATTTTCATATCAAAAAATGCACCGCTCCCTGCAGTGGAGAAATTACTATCGAAGATTATCAAAAAAATGTAAGTGCGATGAAACAATTTCTCCGTGGAAACACAAAAGAAGTAATCAAATCGCTCCAGGAAAAAATGATGAAATTTGCCGAAGAAAAAAATTTCGAGGCAGCGGGGAAAACTCGAGATCTCATCCAATCTATCGAACTCTCCACAGAGAAACAAAACGTGCAATTCACTGATCTACTAAACCGCGATTTCATTCATTTTGAGAAAGCAGAAACCTCGGTCTTTTTCGTACGCATTGCTTTCAGAAATGGAAAATTTCTCGATCAAAATGAAATCGAATTCCAGTCGAAAAACACGGACATTCCAGATAGTGAATTACTCGAAAAATTTATCATTCAGTTTTATGAAAAAATCGATGAGCCACCACGAGAGATTTGTGTCCCAGTAGCAATTCCTGAAAAAGAAGAACTGGAATCCTTTTTGTCCTCCCAATTCTTTGACGATCAAAAGATCGAAATTTACACGCCCCAAAAAGGTCCTAAAAAAGAGGTTCTCCAAATCGCACAAAAAAATGCCAAGAATTTTGCCGAAAAAACAGCCCTAGAAGTAGCTTCGCATACGGAGAACTTCAGCAAATCTCTCCCCGAACTGGCCGAAGAGCTGGGACTCAAAGATTCACCAAAAAGAATGGAATGCTACGATATCTCTCACCTTGGAGGTACGCACACGGTAGCTTCACAAGTCGTCTTCATCGATGGTGAACCGAAGAAGTCAGAATATCGCCGGTTCAAAGTAAAAACACTTCCAGATGGCAAGATTGATGACTTTGCTGCGATGCACGAGATCCTTGCCCGGAGATTTTCCAAATTATCTTCTCCCCTTGATAAGGGGAGAGTGAGAGGGGTTTCTGACACAATCATCCCAAACCTGATAATTATCGACGGTGGTAAAGGCCAACTCTCAGCCGTCATGAAAGCGGTGAAAGATTTTAAATTTCCAAAGAAATTTGATCCTGAGGCTCAAATCATTGCTCTAGCAAAACAGGAAGAACAAATCTTCCGACCAGAAGAATCAGGCCCCCTAGAACTCCCACTCGACTCCCCTGCTCTGAAACTGCTCCAGAGGATCCGTGATGAAGCCCACCGATTTGCCATCTCCTTCAACCGAAATCTCCGAGAAAAATCCGCCGTCAAATCCATCCTCGATGAAATCGAAGGTATCGGACCTAGTACAAAAAAGAAACTGCTTCAGACCTTCGGATCGGTAGGGGGGATCAAAAAAGCAAAAGACGCTGAAGTGCTCAAAGTGGTGAGTCGGAAACAGTTGGAGAATCTGAAGAAAATGCTTTAAAAATAAAAAAATCAATAAAGATTTGGACCTCCTTCATCGTCTCTCTCCACAGATAAAACCACCCTCAAACCTCTCTTTTTAAAAATTCCCACCATTAAAACTATTTCTTCTGCTACAGACATTCCTTCGTGCTTTTTCCCTTCTACTTCTGCCTTTATCTCTTCTATAAATGCGGTTTGATCAGTCAAACCCATAGATTCAAACTCTGAATCTCCTACCACCGTCATTGTCGCTATCAACTTTAGCATTTCATTATTTTAAAAAAATCAATGCACCGTACTCTCATGCTTCCTCGGAATTCCATCTTTTCCCCTTTTTTCCTTATGAAAATCTGACTCATCTCCCACCTCTCCACCAATCGTTCTTGCAAATTTCACAAGCCCTTCAACCGCACCTTCCACTCGATGGGTATAATCATACGATGTATCTTTGATCTTGGTCTCTCTTCTAAGCATTAGTAAATACTGATTCAAGGGCTCCCACTGTTCATGAATAAAAAGAGCCTGCCCATCTGCCAAAAGAGATTCTACCCCAAGAAAAATATCTCCCCCTTCTTCCTGGTCCAAAACTCGCCGCAAATTTTCTCTCGTTTTTATTTGGCCCGAACCAATAATTTGCAAATAACGAAATACAAGAACAGACTGTTCTTCTGCAGACAAATCAAACCCTCTCCTGAAGAGGAACTCTAAGCTTTCCAGTATCCCCATTTCCCTACAGGCTACCTCTGTACCTTTCAGTGAACTTTCCAATAAAGAACCTCCATCACTTCTTTCCATCAAAGCCGCCGACAATCCTTTTTCTTCCAAAGTTTTCAAAAGTAATGACATTAAATCTTCCATTTCTTCATCTCCTCCTGCTATTCCCAAAGTGCTAGCCTCAAATTCTTCAAAAGCAGCACCAACATCTGATGTACTATCTACCAAATCAGGTATAGAAGAAACTTCTCTCATCGCTTCAAAATAATCCTCTACAACTGGAACCTGAGCAGCTCCCGGCGGGAGTTTACATTCTTCCAATAAAACCACCGCCAATTTTTTTAGAACCTCGCACTGCTCTTGCTCTTCAAAAACCTTCCACAAAGTGTTTGCATTCACTACTTTCTCCATTTTGATAATTTCCAAATATTTGCCAACAATAAAGAGTTGTTCTTTTGCTGTTAATTTCAGCTCTTCTTTCAGAAGTACATACACTTTCGCCAAGTGGCCATCTCGCACTTCATCAATTGCATCATCTAGATGATCAAAAACACTCATTATTGATAATAAAATAAACTACTTCAATAAAAAATCAAGCTAATTTTTCTTCCCTTTTCCCAGAAACATCTACTAAAATACAAATCAGCTCTTATTTTTTAACCTCCAAAACTATGGAAACTTCTGTATTTCTGGCACAACTGATCGGCCCTATCATCGCCGTGATTGCCATCGCCTTACTGCTTAACGGCAAAACCTATCTCAAAATGCTGGATGAATTCGAAAAAAGCCCAGCTATGACTTACATCGGTGGAGTATCTGCCTTCGCCATCGGAATGGCTATCGTGCTTCATCACAATGTCTGGGTCCTTGATTGGCCAGTAATCTTCACCATCTTTGGTTGGGGTGGAATTATAAAAGGAGTTACGCTCCTTCTTTTCCCAGAAAAAGTGTACGGATTTGCAAAAGCCATCAACCTTGGTGGTATCCTAAATGTTTGTGCAGTAATCTATCTTCTTTTGGGAGGATATCTTTGCTACGTAGGATACTTTGCATAACAAAAAAGTGCCTCCCCTGACAAGGGGAGATACTAGGGAAAAAGCTATGTAAGAGGGGTTTTGGAAAAAGGCGTCCAAAAACTCAGAATAAAAGGGAATAAATAAATCTACAATTTAAAATGAACTACCTCCTGTTCACCACTACTCGTTGCCCAAAATGCCCTGCTTTCAAAGAATTTGTGGCAGAAAATGTCACCTTTTCTGGAGAAGTACTAGATGAAATGAGTCCAGATTTTCCAGAAAAAAGTATGGATCTGGGGATCACTGTGGCACCAACTATCGTGGTTTTCAACGAAAAAGGGAGTGAAATATTCCGGGCCAATGAAACTGATGAACTGGATGGATTTTTGAAAGACCTAGACTAAAATTTAGTTATTGGTTTTTAGTTCTTAGTTTTTAGAATTTTAAATTTTAAAATTCATTTTTTAATTTTTGACTTTCGGCTTTTAACTTTTACCTTTTTCCTCGTCACTATTCCCTGTTTACTGAAATTATGCTCATCGCCGGCATCCACACCCTCACTCTCCTCGATTATCCAGGAAAAACCGCCTGCATTATCTTCACCGCAGGATGCAATTTTCGATGTGGATTTTGCCATAATCCACAATTTGTTTTACCGGAGGAAATTCTTAATTATCAGGAAAAAGGCCTCGTTCCTGAAGAAAAGTTTTTCAAATTCCTCAAAACCAGAAAAGGCCTGCTCGATGGGGTGGTAGTTTCTGGAGGAGAACCAACGATTCAGCCAGATCTTGTCCCTTTTTTGAAAAAAATAAAAGAGATGGGATTCCTCGTAAAACTGGATACCAACGGAACCAATGCAAAAGTAATCGAAGAATGTATCCGAGAAAAATGTGTGGACTACTTCGCCATGGATATCAAAGCTAGTCCAAAAAACTACGACATCCTCGCTGATACAAAAGTAGACACCCCTCAGATCGAAAAAAGCAAAGATCTCATTATGAATTCTGGTGTTGATTATGAATTTCGAACCACGGTAATCGCAGAATTTCATGATGAAGCAGAGATGGAAAAAATTGTCCAATTTATCAAAGGAGCAAAAAAATTCACCATCCAGAACTTCCGAAACAAAAAAGTGCTAAATCCAGAATTTCACAAATACACTGGATTCTCAAAAAAGGAATTAACCGCATTCAAAAAGATCGCTGAAAAATATGTCTCACAGGTGGAAGTAATGGAATAAAAGTTGTAGGTTGTAAGTGATGTAGCTATTTCGGAATAAAATTGCATAAAAATTAAGAGGTTGAATAGGATTCCCTCTGTATGTATTAAGGGATTATGAAGTAGGTACTTCGGAAATTTCGGTGCTTTTCCCGGGACTCGACTCTCCCGACACGTCGGGATCGCTCGCCCCGTGAAGCACCAAAAATTACAACCTTAGTTGGTTCCTCTAAATAGTTTATGCCATTTTATAATTGATTAGTTATAGGTGGTAGGGATTAGTTATTTTCTTTCCCTACAACTTACAACCTCCCACCTTCAACCTTTTATTTCTCTTCCTTTTTCGTTTCTTCTTCTGCTGGTGCCTCATCAGCTGAAGCAGGGTCTTCAGTAGCAGCTTCTGGTTCAGCCTCTGCTTTGGCTGGTTCCTCTTTTGCCGGTACTTTTTCTTGTGTTGGAGCTTCGACAGCCTCTTCTGCCTTTGGTTCAGCTGGTGTTTCCGCTGCCGCAGGCTCTGGTACTAGAGCTTCTGCTGCAGGAGCTGCTTCTGTCTCAGCTTTTAGCGGAGCAGGTTGCTCAAATTCCTTTGTTCTCAGATCTAGCGGTACTTCTTTGAGACGAAGAGCTTTTCCAGAGAGGGCTCGCAAATAACCTAATTTTGCTCGGCGAATCTTGTGAGCTCGAGTCACCTCTATTTTTGTAATTGTTGGAGAATGCACTGGAAAAACCTTTTCTACTCCAATTCCTTCAGAGATCTTTCGAACCGTGAAAGTTTCAGAAGGACCGTGCCCAGCATTTTTTCGGATAATCATCCCTTCAAAAATCTGAACTCTCTCCTTATTTCCTTCTTTAATTTTTTGATGCACTTTTACCTGATATCCCGGCTTCAGATCCGGTACGCTCGGCTTACAGTGTTTTTGCGAATACTTTTGAACTAAGTTTGTCATTTGAAATAAGGGTTAAAATCGGGGCGGATTATAAAAATAAAATCCCCATTGGCAAATTTATTTTTGAATAACTTTTGAATTAGCCCTAATTTTTAATTTTGTAATTTTATAATTTTGTAAATAAATCTTAATTTTTTAATATCTCAAACGCTTTAAAATAAGTGTTCCTTTAAAAATTAGAATTTAAAAAATTATTTAACCATCGCCATTTGGCGAGGTTAGTCCGCCTCAAAGAGAGCGGTAGTAAAAATTAAAAATTGGAAATTAAAAATTCACCGTTCTAATTTCCCTATGATACCAAAGGAGCCGTGTCTTTCTTCATCTTGTTCTTCAAAACCAAGTTATCTTTTTCTTCGAAAATTTTTGTCACAAATTTATCTTTGAGAGCAATTCGGTACAAGAAATCTTCCCGGTTCATGAGGGCATATTTCAGATTTTCTCCAGCAAAATTATCACTCAAAAACCTCTCTACATCTTCTTTCTTCATATTTCCGACTAAGAAAAGATCGATATCTCCCTCTTTGTCTACAAAAGCTCCGGTCAAAATCAAAACATCAATATCTCCAAGTTTAGTTATTTTTTTCAATAACTTCTGAGAAGATTCATCTGTTTTTCGGACTAAACTTGTGAGTTCGTGAAGCAAAGGGAAGTGTGGATTTACTTGATAATATTTTTTACGGTTTCGATCTTTTGATTTTAGCATTCCGATTGCTTCCAGGTTTTGAAGCTCACGTCTCAAGGAATTAATCTGTTCATCCAAAACACGAGTCAACTCCCGAATAAAAAATTCTTCTTCCGGATTCATCAAAAACTGCCGAAAGAGTTTCACACGGGCCCCGGAACCAAAGATTTTTTTGAGCATTTTTTTTGCACAAAATTAAAGAGTGCAAAAAAGTTATTCGATTTCAAACAAAAAGTCAAACCTTTTTTTATTAAAAAATGTTTTTTTGCCTTAAATAAGCCAAAAAATTGAATCAAAAAAAACCTCATGAACCTTATTTTTTTACAATTAAGAACAATTTTTTTGTACAACATTTTTACTATGAATAAACATTTTATACAGCTGCGTATCCCACTCAGCCAAAAGAACTTTAATTCAAAACCAACTACAAAACACAAATCCCCCATTTCTTCTACATTTTTTAAATATTTCCCAAAAATTACTCACTCCAATTTCATTCCCCTAAAACAATCGATATACTAATCTTTATAAAAAAAATTTGCGTCAAAATGAATTTTTATTAACATCCGTCCGCTCCTATTTATTTTTTAAGTAAAAAATTGTTCATGACCGCCACCATTATCAAAGATCTTTTTCAAAACTTCGTTCACATCGGACACAAGGCTGATCGATGGAACCCAAAGATGAAACCTTTCCTTTTTACAAAAAAAGACGGGGTTCACGTTTTTGATTTAGAAAAAACAGCCGCTGGCTTAGAGAAAGCAAAGAAATTTATTTCTGAAGCAAAATTAAAAAATGAAAAAATACTATTTGTAGGAACAAAACCACAGGTTTCTATTGAAATCCAGTCCCAAGTCGCTCCTACAAACCATTTCTATGTAGATCAAAAATGGATCCCAGGCCTACTCACAAACTTCAATGAATTGCGAAAACGGATCGATCACTACCTCAACCTCAAATCACAATTCGAAAGTGGTGAAATCAAAAAATACACCAAAAAAGAAGTAGCAAAGTTTAAAAAAGATTTGGAAAAGTTGGACATCTCTTATCGAGGGGTGGCAGAAATGCGAAAAAAACCAAAAGCCGTAGTAGTGCTAGATGCAGTAACTGATCATCTCGCTATCGCCGAAGCAAAGAATGCAAATCTCCCAATCGTTGCCATCGTAGATGCTAATGCTGACCCCACAGGCATTGATTTCCCTATCCCAGGAAATGATGATTCTATAAAGTCAATTAGATTTTTGTTGAAAAGTCTTTTAGAATCCTTAAAGTAAAAAAGTCTCAGCAAACAATGAGACAAAAAATAAAATCTAACCCACCTCAAAATGGCAGAAGAAAGAGCCGTTACCGATCCTCAGGATGATTCCAAAAAAGATGATCAAAACACTGGAGAAGTAGAAATTCACGACGTAGCAGACAAACCACATGAGGAAACCGAAGAAAAAGGAGATACTATCGACCAAGTCGCCGAAAAAGTAGAAGAAGGAAAAGCGATCGACAAAGCTAACGAAGAATTAAAAGCTGAAAACGAGATAAAAGACGAAAAAAGCGAAGGACCAACAAAAGGCGAACGAACACTTTCTGCTATTGGGTACATTCTTTTCTTTTGTATTTTACCTCTCGTACTAAAACAAAAATCTGAATTCTGCCAATTTCACGGAAAACAATCACTCGTGATGTGTATTTGCTACCTCGTATTTTGGTTTTTTGGATTTATTCACTGGGTGCTAGCATTAATCATTGTATTGGTTTATCTCGTTCTCATTATTTTAGGAATTGTTAATTCTGTAGAAGGAAAAATGTGGGAAGTTCCTCTCGTAGGAAAAATTGCAAAAAAGCTGAATTTCGATTAATAAATCCTCCTTTTCTACTCAATTTGTGTGATATTAGAAATCAGTATTTTTAATTTGCCTTTCCTTTTTGAATTTATAGAATTCGACCACTTTTTAACCCTTATTCAGGGGGTGAGATAAATGAACTCCCTGAAACATACTATCTAACCCCCTAAAAATGACCGAAATCTCTGCTGCCGCCGTAAAAACTCTCCGAGACAAAACCGGTGTCGGAATGATGGCTTGCAAAAAAGCACTCGCCGAAGCCGATGGTGATATGGAAAAAGCCATAGAAAACCTCAGAAAACGAGGAGAAGCCAAAGCCGGAGAAAAAGCTGACCGATCTACGGGAGAGGGGCTTATTGCTATTTCAGGACGAGCTATGATCAAACTTCTCTGTGAGACCGATTTTGTAGCGAGAAATGAAGAATTTCAAGCCCTAGCAAAAGAAATCGCTGAAAAAGCTAGTGAAAACACAGAGGAAGCAAAATCCTTTTTTGAGTCTGTAAAAACAGATAAAATCCAATCTATCGGAGAAAATATCGTTTTAGATGATGTTCAAACTATTGAAGGTGGCAGTACTGTCGGAGGATACGTTCATTCTAATGGAAAATTGGGGGCCCTCGTGACCCTCGATGGGGGTACTGAAGAAATGGCAAAGGATCTCGCCATGCACGCAGTAGCCATGAACCCAAGTGTGGCCAATCCAGAAGATGTCCCAGCAGAAGACATCGAAAAAGAAAAAGAGATCTACGTTGAACAGCTAAAAAATGAAGGAAAACCAGAACAAATCATCGATAAAATTGTAGAAGGAAAAGTAAAAAAATTCTGTGCCGAGAGAGCTCTTTCTTCTCAGCCTTTTGTGAAGGATCCATCCGTCACGGTAGAATCATATCTCGGAGATGCAAAACTCGTTGGTTTTATACGGGTAGCCATCTAAATTAATGCAAAATAAAGGAAAAAATTTTTCATTTTTAATTTTTCATTTTTAATTTCGCGAAGCGTCATGTTTTCTCTCTTTTCTTCTAAAAGAAATCGCCTCTCTACGCTCGCCGCACAAACGCAAAAGCTGCTCTTTTATTTTTGTTTCACTGTTGCGATTGTACTAGGATCAATTCATCTTTTTGTGATGAACTACGTTTCGATGCAGGGATATGTGTTTACCAAGGAAAATGAAAAGCAAATACAACTAGCACAAAGAATAAACCAACTCGATGCTCAAATCGCCCAAATCGAATCCCGTGAATATCTGTCCAAAACAAAACACCTCAAAGCCATGATCCCTCAAGGATCTCCCCAATTTTTTATGAAATAGTATTTATTTATAATCTTTACCATTTCCATGCAAGGTGAGTTTGTTGCTTTTTTCCCTTTATTCAGGTAAAATCCACTGATCTTAGGATTATTTTTCGAAAAAATTCCTTCACAAACTAAAAACTATTAACTAAAAACTAATTATGAGCCAATTCGATTCCTTCACACAATTCGCCAAAAACTCCATCATCATCGCCCAAGAAGAGATGAAACGACTTGGAGAACGACAAATCCAAACGCAACATCTGCTTTTGGGAATCTTACGCCAACCAAAATCTTTGGGCGGGACCATTCTCAAAAATTTTGGAATCACGTACGAAAACGCCGCACGGATTGCGGAAGAATTAAAAAACCCAGACACTTCAGAAGAAGAAATTGAAACAGGCGATCAGCAAACTCTGCTCTCTCCTTTTTCTCAAAAAGCAATCGAATCAGCAGCACAAACAGCTCTAGATTTCGGACATGCCATGATCGATTCTGAACACCTACTGTACGCTTTGCTTAAACAAAAAGAATCCGGTGCCATTCACGTACTAGAAACTCTGATGGTTCATTCGAGCGATTTGATCGAATATTTAGAAAATCTTTTTCAACAAGGAGCACAAAGAAATAATAACAATGCGAGTGTCATGGCTCCACCAAACCCATCTCAATTGGAGGCATTGCTGAATGGGTTACAAGGAATATTTATGGGCGTCGGGGATGAGAGAGCGATGAAAGGCGATCAACCTCCAGTTGATCAAAAAGCTCCTCCAGGAACCGGTTCGCGAAAGAAAAAACTCGCTCTAGACTATTTTTGTACAGATCTGACTGATCTTGCCCTTAGTGGGAAACTAGATCAAATCGTTGGCCGAGAAAAAGAAATTGCTCGAATCGTACAAATCCTCTCCCGAAAGACAAAAAATAATCCGATACTTCTTGGTGATCCAGGGGTAGGAAAAACTGCAATCGTTGAAGGTTTGGCTCAAAGAATTATTGAAGGCAGTGTGCCAGATTGTCTACTTGACAAGCGAGTGTTTGCACTTTCTATGTCTGATCTGGTGGCTGGAACGAAGTATCGAGGAGAATTTGAGGAAAGATTGAAGAGAGTGATTGATGAAGCCTCGGCTATTGAAAATGAAGTCGTGCTTTTTATCGACGAACTGCACACCATCATCGGTACTGGTTCTGCTGAAGGTTCTCTGGATGCAGCTAATATTCTGAAACCAGCCCTCTCTCGAGGAATGATACAAGTGATCGGAGCCACCACGCTCGATGAATATCAGAAATACGTGGAAAAAGATGCCGCCCTCTCTCGAAGGTTTCAAGGGATCGATGTCCCAGAACCAACTATCCCAGAATGTTTGCAAATCATGAAAGGCGTAAAACCACACTACGAAAAATATCACAACGTAAAAATCGATGACAAAGCCACGGAACTAGCAGTGAAACTGTCGGCTCGATACATAAACGATCGATTTTTGCCGGACAAAGCATTCGACGTACTGGATGAAGCCTGTGCATTGAAATCAATCTCAAATAAACGAAATGGAAAGAAGATCAAAGAACTTCGAGCCAAATTGGCCGACATTGTGAAAAAGAAGGAGCAAGCAGTGATTGCACAGAATTATGAAAAAGCCAATCAACTGCACCAAAAAGAAATCGAATGTGAAAATGATTTGCAAAAAATGAAAACGGAAAAGGTTGATCCGCGTTCGGTGAAAAAAGTAGAAGCCAAAGATGTCGCCAACATTCTCGAACAAATGACGGATATCCCCGTCTCTGCCTTGATCGGTTCTGAGCTAGATCAACTCCAGAGTCTGGAAACTACCCTCTCCAAAAAAATTATCGGTCAAAACGAATCTATCGCCGAAGTATCAAAAGCAATCAGACGTGCCCGTGTGGGATTGCAAAATCCAGATCGACCACTCGGAGCATTTCTTTTCCTCGGACCAACTGGTGTGGGAAAAACAGAGCTGGTCAAACAGCTCGCCGAAGAAGTGTTTCACGACAAAAATGCCCTCGTAAAAATAGACATGTCCGAATTCTCTGCTGGACATTCTGCCAGTCGACTCGTAGGAGCTACCGCTGGATACGTAGGATATGAGAGTGGTGGTGAATTGACGGAAAAAGTGAGACGAAAACCCTACTCGGTCATCCTCTTCGATGAGGTTGAAAAAGCCCATCAGGATGTACATAATCTCCTGCTTCAAATTCTGGAGGATGGAACACTGACAGATGGAAAAGGGCGAAAAATTTCGTTTAAAAACACGCTCATTGTTTTGACTTCAAATATCGGTGCACATCGATTCCAAAAAGAAGCCAATGCAATTGGTTTTGCCGCAGACAAAAAAGATCTCGCCGAACATGAACACGAATTTGATGTGGTCAAAGATGAAGTATTGAAAGATCTGAAAGATGCTTTCCCAGCGGAATTTATCAATCGTCTCGACGCAACCATCGTCTTTCGACCGCTTGACCGAAAAGCGATCAAATCAATCGTAGAACTCCAGGTTGATGAATTGCAAGAACGATTAAAAGACAGAGATATTCATTTGAAACTCGGAGGCTCTGCCGTAAATTCTTTGGCAAAAATCGCCTACAAACCAGAGTTCGGAGCTCGAGAAGTCCGACGCGTGGTATCAGAAAAAATCGAAATGCCACTCGTAGAGGGATTTATTTCCGGGGACGTCAAACCAGGCAGCACGCTGCAGGTGACCTACGACAGCAAAAAGAAGGTTTGTGAATTCAAGGAGGCGAAAGCAAAAGGGAAAAAATAAGCACCATTTCTTCCCTTAACGGGGTAATTCATTGCCCCGTTCCGATGAAATCGGAAATTTCAAACTTCACTTTTTCACAACTCTCTCATGGAGCTAGAATACATTTTGACTCCACATGCAATACACGAGTGTACGAAACATGTTGCAAATAGAGTGATAGGGTGGAATAATGAGCAAAAATATTGCTCAAACAATAAAAAAAAAGGAATTCTGCAGGAGCAACTTTGTAAGTTGCTTCGGAATGTTTTTAGTGTTGCACAACCGAAACGTTTTGGTTCAATTTACAAAATTGAACCTGCGGAGAGGTGTGAATAAAATCCCCAAACTCCTCGTCGCCGGAACCTTCGACCATTTCCACATCGGTCATCAGCATTTCCTTTGGACCGCTAGATTATAGTTTTCAGAAAAAAAAATTTGACTTTTCTACTCGCTTGCCTCATAATACGCGGGACGGGTGATTATTGACTACGGTCTTGATTACTTCCGCTGTCAATGAAGGGAACTTGCCTCGGCAAGTTCTTTTTGTATTCTCCGCAGCGGTGGAGTCGGGGCCGTATTTCAATGGTCAGAATATCCGTCTTGACAGCGGAAGGTATGAGTTCAATTCCCATCGGCTCCACCACATGGAAACAAAAAGCCTGGCAATTTTTTCACCCTAAAATGCCAAAAATCCCCAAACTCCTCGTCGCCGGAACCTTCGACCAATTCCACATCGGTCATCAGTATTTCCTTTGGACCGCCCAGAACTTGGCAGAAAATATGACCATCATCATCGCCCGAGACACCACCGTACTGAGAGTAAAAGAAAAACACCCGAAGAATCCTGAACAATCCCGGCTTGAAAGAATAGAAAAAGAGCTTCTCCCAGATACAAAAATCCGCCTCGGACGAGCTGACGGGAACTTCTGGGAAACAATCCGAGAAGAATCCCCCACCGCCATCTTCCTCGGCTACGATCAGCATTTTGACGAAACCGCACATCAGGAACTTTTTCCAGAGATAGAAATCCTCCGAGCTCTCCCCTACTTCCCGGAATTTTTCAAAAGCTCAAAATTTTAAGCCCCCTTGTCAAAGGGGGGAAGGGGGATTAAAATCGAAGATAGCAATCTCCCAATGGAAAACACAAAAAAACTAATTCTCCGCAGCATCCGCGAAGGAGCCATCCAACTCTGGAGGAATAAATTCCTCTCCATCACCACCATTCTTTTGGGAGCACTCATCCTGTTTTTGATCAACTTCGTTTTTGCCGTGCAATATTTTGCGGATTATTCCTTGGAAAAACTAGAATCTCGAGCTGACTTCACCGTCCCCCTCAGACCAGATTATGATTCCTTCCTTCTGGAGGCCCTGGAAAATGAGCTCACAGAATACAATCTGGCTGTAAATGTGTACGAAGCACAAAAGTTGGAAGATTTCGAAGTCCCCACCCGATTGCATCTGAAATTTGGAGACCTGGAAGAAGTACGAGACATCTTTGGGGTATTGAAAAAAACACGTTATGACCCCGTGGTCGACACCTGGGATATCGACAGCGAACGGGAATTCACTAATCTGATCCTGAAACTGGTGCTCGTCCGAAACACGGTGGAGAAAGCAAGTTTTTGGTTGTCACTCATCTTTTTGGTCGGTGGTATCTTTTTGGTCATCAATACCTTCCGAATCGCTCTCTTTTCGAGGAAAGAAGAAATTTTTATTGCTCGATTTATCGGAGCGGAACAAAAATTTATCATGGGACCATTCCTCGTAGAAGGATTGCTCCTCGGCCTCATGGCCAGCATCATCGCCATCTTTTCTTTCATTTTTGTGTTGAAAAAAATCGAGGCACTTCCCGGCGGTGATATCTTCCTCCACTTGTGGAACAACATTTTTTCAAATGAAATCCTCATCTCGGCAGTGATCGGAATGCTCGGTGCCTGGATCGCTGTGAGCCGATATCTAACTGGACGATTTGAACAGTAAAGCTCGTTTTTCGTCATTCGTTTTTCGTTTTTAGAATTCAGAATGAGTAGATTTTAAAATTGAAAATTGTAAATTAAATATTGTTTAAAAATTGTCTTCGATTCCGAGGAAAATTAAGAATTAATTACTCAGACTCGAGGAGAAAATTAGAAATTGAAAATTGCAACTCATGTCTAAAGAATCCAAAACTCTCGCCATTCTCCTGCGAAAAACAATGATGGCCAACGATGACGCTGCACTAGAATTCTTCACGAGCGAATTCGGTCGAGTGTCTATTTTTGTGAAAAAACTGGCCAAATCAAAAACCAAAAATCCCGAAATCGACTTTTTTCGACTACTCGAACTCGTGACCTTCGAAGGACGAAGTTCCAAATCTCTCAATGAAGTCTCTACGGTTTCTTTTTTTCAGCCGTTTGAACAGAGTTACGAGGCAACGCAAAAAGGATTTCAGTGGCTCGAAAAGCTCAGCAAAATCCTCCCAGAAGAAAAACCGCTCCCGGATTTTTTTGCCGAAATCGTAAAATTCTTGGAGGGGATTGATCCTGAATCACTGGATAAATACGATGCTTTTTTTCGGATGAAGGTGTTGGATTTTTCTGGAGTCGTCCCTCGATTTGATCAAATCCAGAGTGATGTGTACTTCAATGCAGAGAACTGCACCTTCCACCGAAAACCAAAATACAACCTCAAAAAAATCACCAATCTCTCACGCCAAATCCTGGAATTCCTCCGGCGATCAGATTTCGCCGCATTTCAGGAAAAAAGAAACAAGCTCCCAGATGAAAACTTCGAAGAAGTGATCGGAATTATTGCCGAGATTGAAAAGTGGCACGAGTGAAAAAATTAACTTTTTTTATTTTTTAGGTATAAAGAAAGAAGATTTTTAAGGAAACTCTGCAAAACTGATTAAAAGCTGGTAAAATTGAGAAAATTTA
>CAYFOO010000008.1:0-35994 GCA_964344775.1 uncultured Candidatus Peribacteria bacterium | reverse complement strand
GTTAAATTTTCTCAATTTTACCAGCTTTTAATCAGTTTTGCAGAGTTTCCTAAAGTATCATCTCTCGTTTTTGATTCCAACTCATCTAATTTTTGAAAAATAGAAGTAGCTCTTTCTTCCAATGTATCAGAAACTCGTGCAGAAAAATCAACTACTACTTCCAAAATTCCTTCCATCGAAGCGAGTAGCTCTTCTCCATCTCTGTGTTCAATCAAAGATAAAACACGTCCTTTTAGATCATCTAATGTGATTTTAGCAAATTCTGTCATAGTTTCTTTTTTTTTAGGACAGATTTTACAAATATTTCAAAAAAAACAATGAAAATCTGGGGGAAGATTTTTGAAAAAGTTTTTAAATAGATTTTTCTACGTCTGAAATCTTCACTTTTTTCATATCTCCACTGGCTCGATCTACGATCTCAACCGAATCCTCTGCCAGAGTTTTTTCTGATAACACAATTCGAGTTGGAATTCCTATCAGCTCATGATCGGCAAATTTCTGGCCTGGACCAATTTTTTTGTCTCGTCGATCATCATAGAGCACTTCGATGCCAGACTTGGTTAAATTTTCATAAATTTCTTCTGCTTTGGCGTACACGGCATCGTCTTTCCCAATCGCGGCGAGATACAATTGAAATGGGGCCACTGATTTTGGCCAAATAAGTCCTCGATCATCGGCAAAAATCTCTGCCAAAACTCCCATCACCCGAGAAATCCCAATCCCATAACACCCCATGATAATCGGTTTTTCCTTCCCGTCTTCATCAATAAATTTGTATTTAAAAGCATCTGAATACTTACTCCCAAGAGGGAAAATATTTCCTACTTCCACGGCTTGTTTTACCTCAAATTTTCCGGACTTTTGATCTGCTTCTGAGACGATTTCTTTGTTAAATGCTTCCCCGGTCTCTTTGTCGATAAAAATATCGTCTTCTCCTACGTCTGCAAAAGTCTGAAATTCATGAGAATTTAAGGTGGAAAAATCTCCTCCGCTGGCCGCGGCAACTACTGTCCGATCTCCGATTCCCAATCTTTCATAAACCCTAGTATAAGCTTGTTTTTGGACTTCATAATATGCTTCGAAGTCTTCCTGAGAGGTATGAAAAGAATACGCATCTTTCATCAGAAATTCTCGCCCCCGAAGGAGTCCTGATTTAGCCCGCGGTTCGTTTCGAAATTTGGTTTGGATCTGGTACACACAAACCGGCAGATCTTTGTACGAATGGACAAAATTCTGCACCAGCGGTGTCACAATTTCTTCGTGTGTTGGTGAGAGGGCACACATTTTTCCAGTGGCCATTTCCAGTTTGTAGAGAACATCTACCGCATCCCAGCGTTTTGTAGTATCCCAGTTTTCTTTTGGTGCCAGTTCTGACATCAGGACCTCTTGAGCTCCCGCTCGATCCATTTCTTCGCGGACAATATCAGATATTTTTTTGAGTACTCGCAGCCCGAGAGGAAGAAAAGAATACACGCCGGCCATTTCTTTTCGGATAAATCCAGCCCGGATGAGAAGTTCGGCATTCCGAGAATCTTCTTTGGCTGGGAGTTCTTTTTGGGTTTTGGTGAAGAGGTGAGAATATTTCATAAAACAGGGATTAGGGAACAGGGAATAGTAGAGAGAGTGTAATGAACTGGGTTTTATTTTCAATAATATTCCAGAATGTGTTGACTTTTTTGTGAAATTTATTAATAAAAAAGATGTAATTTAGCTTGAATTTAAATGAGTGCTGAAATTAGCATTGACGTAGAAAAAACCAGAGAGGAAATTCCTGGTCGAATAGAAGCAATTCAAAATTCTTCGGAGGCTTCGAAATATCCAGAAATTGTAAAGAATGGATTGGAGGCTGCAAATGGAATGATTAAGGGGGGAAATCTAGAATCTCTTGCCCCAGAAGTTTTAGAAGAAATTTCAGATATATTGGCTGAGGTGGAGGCGGTATTGGGAATTGAAATCAATAATTCGCCAACAAGAATAAGAATATTTCGTATGAGAGGAGATTGTGGAATTCCTGTTTAAAAAAGTTTTGATAACTTGAAATTTATTTTTTAGTTTTTCAACCTTCGTTTATTTTGAATTATGATTTCAAACTTTGGCCGACAAGTAAAAAATTTTTTAGAAGTCTTTTCTTTTTTTGAAAAATCAGTATTTATCGTTTGTTTTTAAAATATTCCATGACTGAAGAATCTCCGGAGACAAAAAAACTTAAAGAGGATTTTGAGGCCGGACTACAAGAACTCAAAGATAATTTGAGCTCAAGGGAGGTTGTGGATAGATTAACAAGAGACATCGTTTGTTTGGTGGCAAAAACTGTAAAAAAACACGATACAAATGGAGACCTAAAAGAAGAAATGATGAGGGCTGTTGCTGAAATTTACGAGGGATATTACGAGGAAGAAAAAATGATTAATTGGGCAGAAGTTTTAAGACGAATTATTCAAGAAAAAAGGTGGTGTCATTGATTTTTATTTCACCTTCACAAATCCCGCCTCAGTCGCATCTTTTTCATTTTCGAAACATCGCTCATATTTTAGCCTTTTGTACCATCTGGAGGAGGGGGTGTGATATTTTTTTATTGGATTCTTTTTTGATCCCGAGATGTTACCTTTTATTGGGCATTCTTCATCAAATTTAAGTGCTTTTTTTGCGGTGGTTTTGTCTTTCATCAATTCAGATAGACAGATTTTCCAAGCCCCTTGAGGATTTTGTAGCACATAATCTTGTGCTAGTTCGATTTCTTTTTTGAAATACACATCTTTTTTGTTTTTCCATTTGCTCTGTGCATACCCATCAGATACGAGTACCTGGTTTACAAAAATCCGTGGAGTAGTTTTTGTTTTTGGTAAAAAAATGTAGCGGGGAAGATACCAGTTTTCGTCCAGATTGGTAATGTCTTTTCGTAAAATCACTTTTTTCCCAAGAATTAATGATTCCAGATAACTTTTTGCCGATTTTCCAAAACAAGCAAATCCTTCTCGAAAATCATCAGGAGCAGGGGTTTCAATACCGAGAACTTTGATTTTTACGCCATTCTCCAGCTGAAAAAACTTGCCGGATATGACTTTTTTTACTTTTCCAACCGAGACAGGAGCTAGAAACGAACCATATTTTTTTCGAAAATTTTGAGCTTTTTGGCTGCTTTTTCTTCGAATTTCAAAGATTTCTCGATTGCCGCATTTTCCCCAGATGCCGGCTTCGTTTTGTATGCCTTTAGTTTCCGCTTTTTCGTAATTTTTGTCGTATTTCACATTCACACCATCACTCTGAAATTTTGCCATTCCATTCGCCAAAAGAAATTCAGTGAAGTTCTTTTTGTCCGGCATTTTTATATGACGAGGGAATTTTCCCATTTTTGTTTTGTGTATTTTATCGGCTAGGATTTTTATTTCTTTCCCTTCCAAAAAAGTTTTCATCAGTCGAAAAGTTGGTCGAGCATAACAAATATCCTGTCGATTCTTTGTATCAAAGTCCAGGCCGTTGATACCAATAATTTTCACTACCCGTCGATCAAAAAGCAAAATATGTTCGTTGTCGAGGATTTTGTGAACTTTTACGCTTTCCCATTTGTTTTTGGTTGCGGCGAAGGCAGAATTTCCCGCAATGAAAATGGTGGTGGCGAAAAGGAAAATTAGAAGTTTTTTCATTTAAATTTCATTAATTAATTCCGGAAAATTGAGGGAAGTGTATTTCCAATCATCAGGGAGTTCATGTTTTTGGAAGTTGTATGTGGTGTAGTTAAAATGATTTTCGAGGTCTTTTTCGTTTCGGATAATGTGATCATGGAATGATTTTTGCCATTGGAATTTGGAAAATTGATTTTGTTGTTTTCCATATTTATTTATAAACTTATCCCTCAAAAATTGAAGGCGATGATTCATATCGTCGTTGAGTACGGACGTTGGTGTCCGGCGAGGTTCGGAAACCTCGCCTTCGGTGGATAAAATCAATTTATTTGCATCGCGTGAAAAATTTCGTTTCAACGAATGAATTACCTCCGAGATATTGTGTTTTGTACCTGATTGCAAAACCATATGGAAATGATCGTACAAAAGACAAAATGAAAATAATTTAAAATTTTTTAATTTTTTCACTTCCTGTAATTTATCAATCCACAAATCACATAAAATTTCTTCCTGAAAAAAAGGAAAGCTATCTTTCGTTTTACTCGTGATGAAATAAATAAAATCTTTTCTATAAATTCGTGACTGAGAATTTCGATGTAAATTTATTTTCATCCTTATTTTAACCTAATTATTAGAAACGTTTGATCAACTAACAAAAAAAAAGCGGAGATAAACCCCGCCTTTTTTGTTTTCAAACTATTCTTTATTCCTCCACACTGAAGAATGGAGACATGATAACTTTTCGCATTTTTTGTGCATCTCTCAGAAATCTATCATCTCGTCCTTCTCTCATTTCCAAATGCCACACAAAATGATTTACTGGATCTCGAAAAGTGAGATAAGCTTTTCGTTTTTTATTATCAATCACGCTGAATAGTCGTCCCATTTCTTGATAATTTGTTTGGTTGAAAGTGGTGCGAAGGTTCACATTTTTATCATCTAGGATGGTGATATCATCATTATTTCGTATCCTAGATGTGAAGTCTTCTGAGTGAGCCGTGAGACATTCACGGATTTCTCGAAGTTCAGAGGAGAATCTTTTTTTTGCTTCCCCAATACATTTATCACCTGTGGCAATTACTTTAATGGTAGAACCATATTTGTTTCTAAGTCTCATTTCTCCGTAGTCGTTGTGAAGTGTATCAGAAACCTTACTAAATTCTTTTGGTATAGTGAGATTAAAAGGAATATAGTAGGCCGTGGCTTTTTCATAATCTAGAGTTGGAGAAATTCGTCTGGTTCGACTAAAATTTCGATAACTTTCAGAAAACCTTCGTTGATGTGTGGCGGTAGTTTGAGTTTTTTGCCAGGCTTTGTCTTTTGTTTTTACCACGTATTCTTTTTTTGGAGTTTTAAAAAGAGAATTAATAATCCTTCCCACTGTGTGTTCTTGGTCGAGCAAAGTATTTCCATTTATCGGGGATTTGAATGTGACAAGCCAAAGATAGTTGTGATTTGGTTCGAGAAATGCGAGTTGGCTCACTTGTTCTCTTTTTCCACGCAGTGCAATGTAGTGTCCAATTTCTGACTTATTAGACTCGATAGTGGATGTTTGAATTTGCATAGATATCAATTCATTTTTTACTACTTCCATTCCCGGAAGTCCGGATTTGAACTGGCTTTCAAGATTTTCTGCTTCATCTCGTAGACAATAACGTTTCGCAAAACCGCCACCTTCACATCGGAAATTGGTAGCGATAATTTCTATTTGCGTACCAAATTTATCTACGACCAAGTTTCCTTCGTTCCAATCCAATGAATCATGAGTTTTTTCGAACCCCAAAGGCACAGAAAAGTAAAAAGGGATATTCTGAGCTTTCATTTCTCGAAAGTTTTCTCGTCTTTCTACAATGATTGTTTTTGAACGACGAGTATAGGGACTCTCTAGTCGCCAGTAGGGACGATCTTTTTGGGTGGCACGATGGTGAAAAGGACCAATTCTTTTTGAGAATCTTCTTTCTTTTCCACTTTCATACCGATAGGAGTGATACCTGTCTCGAGCCGCTTCCAGTGCAGGGATGAGGGCGCTTCCGAGAAAAACTAAACCGATACCGAGGCACAAAATTTTTCGCATTTTTTGATGTGTTAATAAATAAAAAGTGCGAACTGCGAATGAATTACAGTTCTATTTTTGATTTTTTTGTTGCCCATTCTCTTTAATATTTCATTACATTTTCGTCAAGTTATTTTCTTTAAAAACAACGAAAAACCCCTTTTTTTAAAAGAGAAATATTGTAAAGTGATATTTTAAAAAAATCAGATATTATTCTGCTGCAACTGGCCAAATTACTTCTTCAGCTTTTTTAGGGTTTTTGTTATTTTCTAAACTTGGAGCTACTTCAATTGGTTTAAGAAATTCGGCATGTATATTACTAGTATTGGTTCCTTCTGCTAAATTTTCGAGCATTTTTTTTTGTCTTTCAACTTCTCCTTCTAGGATTGCTTTTACGCGGGGGGAAAAAGAAGTCCCTATTACCATTCCTTTAGGCGTTTTTACTCCAAAGGAGTAGGCTTCTTCTCCGTTTCCAAAATTAATACCATGTCCAATAAGAAAATCTTTCATCTTAATAGATTGAATTAAATATACTTTATTTATCCCTATTTATGCATTCTTGTCAAGTGGAATCTAATAAAAGTTTGTCAAAATTTGGTTCATTCGTATGATCTCTTCAAAAGTTGTAAGTTGGAGGTGGTAAGTTGTAGGGATTATTGAGATTAAGATAAAATATACTTCCTACCTACAACCTATAACCTACAACTTATTTAGAACCTAATTTTAAAATTTATGGCTAATTACAAATCCCTTTCCGGCTCAAAAATTTCTTTCACTCTGAAAGTAACAGAAGAGGATCTCAAAAAAGCACAAGCAGGGGCGATGGATTACTTCCGAAACAATGTTTCTCTCAAAGGTTTTCGAAAAGGGCATGCTACAGACGATCAGATTCTTGCAGTTGTAGGGCCACAGCAAGTAGCTCTGGAATCTGCGAGTCGAGCTCTCGACAAAAAGTATCGAGAATTCGTTAAAGAAAATGAAATTTATCCCGTTTCTGCTCCAAAAATTGAGAATTTTGATCCCACCAAACTCCCTTGTGATGCAAAAGTAGAGGTGGAGGTTTATCCAGAAGTAAAACTCGGAAATTATAAAAAGATAAAACTTTCAACAACAAAAGTAGAAGTGACGAAAAAAGAAATTGAAGATGTGATCGAAACACTCATAGCTCAACAAGGGGTAGGAAAAGAAGTGGATCGGGGAGCAAAAGAAGGGGATCAAGTAGTCCTTGATTTCGTAGGAAAAAATGACAAAGGCGAAGTAATCAAAAATACGGAAGGAAAAGACGTAAAAGTTCGGCTTGGGCTTGGACAATTTATCCCGGAATTCGAAAAAGCAACGATGGGGATGAAAGCTGGGGAAGAAAAAAAAGGCACATCAGTTAAATTTCCAAGCAATTATCCAGCCAAAGAGATGGCGGGAAAAAAGATAGCTTTTGATATCACCTGTAAATCTGTAGTCGAGATTTCGGGAAAAGACATCGATGAAGCTACGATCGAAAAAATCGCTGGACAAAAAAAATCTGTTGAAGAATTTCACAAAGACATCGAAGGGATAATCCGACAAAACAAGGAACAATCTGAAAAGAAGAAAGCAATGGATGAATATCAGCAGAAATTAGCCAAAGAAGTAAAAGTTGATCTTCCAGAATCTTGGCTTGAAAAAGAAGTTGTCACACGATTTGAGCGGTTCAAACAAAACCCTGCGTTTCTCGCAGATCCGGCAGCTTTTTGGAAAGAGATTGGGGAAACAGAAGAAAGTCTCAAAAAACGATTTCGGAAAGATGCTGAGACCGATCTGAGTATCTTCCTTGGATTTTCTGAAATCATTAAACAAGAAAAAATTGAGCTAGACAAAGATGAAATGGAAAGAGCACACAAGATCGCCCATCAACACCTAGAAAAGGGACATGAGGATCCGCGTCACGATGAAGAAATGCAAAAAGCGATACTCAATCTCAAAATTGACAAATACTTACAGTCGCTTACCATTTAGGCAACTCCTAAACCAATACAAACAATGATGAAAAAAGTTTATTACTCATTATTTGGGTTTATCACCGTCATTGCGTTGATCATTGCTTTTGAAAATATTGCTATGTCGGCACAGGTGTTGGTTCTTTTTGAGACAATCAGATCTTTGTTTTTGGCACTTTTGTTGATGTTCTTTTTGGGCTTAGTGGCTGGACTTTTTCTCGGGTTGGCACATAGTACGGGTCGGCAAAAAAAGGATGTGGTGGACGAGTATGATTTGTAGGGGTTTTTAAAGACAAGCAGCAGCTGCTGCTGCTCTTCGAAACCGATTCATAACATGTGCAATTTTTTTTCTTAAGGGCGTTTTTTTTCTTTCTCCCTTTAATTTTAGACCTTTTGGTTTGAATGTTCGTATTTTGAGTGCAGAAGAAACAATTGTTTCTGTGTCATCTAGTATACCAGAAGGTACTTGGCAAAAAGCATCTAAAAATTCTTCTCGATGTTGTACTCCTTTTCCAGTTTTTGGGTCTAGATCGGCAGCTAGTTGAGGAATCTCGATTAATTGATCAACAAGATTTGATTCATAACAAGTTCCTGGATCATGTAGTGGGGGGAAGGCCTCGTCTTCTTGATATGTTCATAACTCTTGAATAGTAAATATTTACACTTTTGTCAAATTGATTTTAAATAATTTAAAAAATATCTAAAAATATAAATTCTATTTTGGGGTTACTTCCTTAAAAAAAGATTAAATTTATAACAAACTCACTGGATCAATGTCTATCTTGGCATGTGTTGGAAGTTCGATTTTCTGTAAAAATTTTATCAATTCCTGTTTGGTTTTTGCTCTCAAAAACACGTGAAAGTGGTATTTTCCGTACATTTTTGGGAAAAAGGCCGGGGCGAAGTGCACTTCGAGATTTTTAAACCCCTCTTTCAAGTCTTTTTCCTTGTGTCTCTCAGCACAAAACCCCTCTATGCCTGTTTTTAAACAAGTATCTCCCCTTGTCAGGGGAGAGGATGGATCTGATGTGGTTTTTGTAAGTTCTTTTTTTCTTTGTTTGAGTTGCTTTGATAAGTCTTCACAAACGACAGAAAAATTTTTAAATACTTCATCATTTGTATATCGAATAACTTTTATTCCGATGGATTTTAAAATTTCAGTTCTTTCTTTGTCATATTCTTTTTGATCCTGATTTGTATGTATTCCTCCATCTATTTCAATAATCAACATCAGTTCAGCACAATAAAAATCAGCGATAAAATGGTATAGAGGTTTTTGTCGTATGAATTTAAAATTTACAAACTGTTTGTTTTTGAGAATTTTCCATATCTTTCCTTCTGCAGGAGTTGTATTTTTCCTATTTTCTCGTGCTTTTTCAACAAGTTTTTTGTTGTAGGATACAAAATCTATTTTTTCTATTTTATTCTCCCCTGATAAGGGGAGATGCCCGGCCTGTCCGCCGAAGCTTGAGCGAAGGGGGGAGGGCAGAGGGGTTTGTAGAGGCTGAGGGTGTTTTTCAATCTGTTTTTTTAGCATCTCATAAAACTCCTTCGTCTCTCGAAACGCTTTTCCTTTGTTTAAATCTGAAAAGAGGATCTTTGCGATCGAGCCAAAAGGGGGCATATTTGTTTTTTTTCGTGCATCGATTTGATCAGCAATAAATCCTTCCACATCATTTTTTTGTAAAAATTGAAAAATCTGCTCTTCTGGATGGAAAGTTTGTAGGATTATCTTCCCCTGTGTTCCACGTCTGCCAGCTCGTCCAGAGACTTGCATCAGGAGATCAAAAACACGCTCCTCTGACCGGAAGTCGGGGAGAGAGAGGCCGATGTCTGCCAAGATAATTCCCACCAGTGATACTCGTTCAAAATCTAGGCCCTTGGCCACCATTTGCGTCCCCAGAAGGATATCTGCTTCGAAGTTGTGAAAACGGTTCATCAGGTTTTCAAAATCGTTTTTTCCGCTCACGGAATCTGCATCTGCTCGAAAAACTCGGATTCCTGGAAATTTTTCTTTCAAAATAGTCTCCACCTGCTGCGTTCCCCAACCCCGGAATTCAAAATTTTCTGCCTCACATTCGGGACATCGGACAGGAAATGGTTCGATTTTTCCGCAGATGTGACAGAGAAATTTTTGTTGATCGATTTTTCGATGCAGTTTCATATTGCTCTCACAATCCGGACATTCGAAGGTGTGACCGCACATCCGGCAGAGTGTGGCCCCAGAAAACCCTCTTTTGTTCAGGAAAAAAACGGCTTGCTTTTTTGTTTTTAACATTTTCTGTAGTGCTTCCTCGAGTTTTTCCGAAATAGGAGAATCATTGCCTTTTTTCATTTCATTTTTGAAGTCCACCAGCTCGATTTCTGGTAATTTGGTATCAAAAACTCTTTTTGGCAGATCAACCCTGGTCCATTCTTTTTCTTCACACTTTTTGAAGCTCTCCAGTCGTGGTGTAGCGGATCCGAAGAGTAATTTTGCACCAAACTTTTCCGCTGTGATTTCGGCTACCTGATGAGCCCATAGTCGAGGGGCAAATTCGTTTTTGTATGTCCATTCGTGTTCCTCATCGAGGATGATCAATTTTGGATTTCTGAGTGGTACGAGCACGGCCGATCGGGCTCCGACCAGGATTCTCGCCTCTCCGGTACGTATGCGGGCAAATTCCTGGATTTTTTCGCCTTCTGACAGTTTCGAATGCCAGACGGTCACCGTGTCACCAAAAAGTCCGTAAAATTCGGCAATTAATTGTGGAGTGAGGGCGATTTCTGGAAGCAAGAAAAGCACTTGAGAGGAGTTATCTTTTTCGAGCACTGCTAGAGCGAGTTTTTTATAAATTTCAGTTTTTCCACTGCCGGTTACTCCGAAAAGAAGGGTTGGAAGTTTATTTTTTTTGATTTTTTCAAACGTTTTTTTTTGGTCCGGAGTGAAATCAAAGTGTGGGCGGGCAGTTCTTTTGTCGCGAAATGGATCGATTATTGATCCAATTTTTTGTTCAATAATTCCTTTTGAGAGCAGGCTTCGTAATGTTTCCAGAGAAATTTCTTTCCGAAGTTCTTCTTCGGAAACTTTCTTTTTTTTCGACAAGATTTCCAGAGCAAGTTTTTGTTTGTCACCGCGTACCCGGGGATCGGAATCCTCGGCTACATTTTTTAAGGAATAAAAAACCTCTCGTTTTTCTGGATTTTTTTTCTGTGAAAAAGCTTCTGGGACCATGAGAGAGAGCACTTTTTCCAGGAGGCAGAAATTCTCTGTGGCGATGATTTTTGCAATTTCAATATGTTTTTCGTCAATGAAATTCTTATCCAGGATTTCTTCGATATTTTGTGTCTCAAATTCTGGTTTTTTTTCTCCCACAGCGACGACGATACCTATTCTTTTCCTTCCACGAAACTTCACGATCACGCGTGCACCAGGAGCTATTTTTTCCTCCGTATGCCAAGAAAAAATCCCTTTTATTCCTCGGAGCCAGACTTCACAGTATTTAATTTTTTTCACAGCACGAGGATAGAGATTTTTTGGAAAATTTTAAAACTTAGTTTTTTACAGATATTTCTCCGGCGTGGTTTATTTGTAATTTTTTGGCAAATTCTGTGCGATCTGTAACTCCATTTCCAATAAGCCATGAGCACTTCGCATCGATAACGGGAGGTACCATGTCTCCAGCAGGAATAGCTCCTGCACGGATAGCTTTTCCTCCCAATTCATAAACAGATCCTCCTACTGATCCACCGGCAAAAGGGCTGCTCAAAACAATGATTTTTCCTTTTTTTGATTGTTCAGAAACTTCTTCTATCAATCGGTTGGGGATATTTCCTTCTCCGAGAGTTTTGAGAATTAATGCACGAGTAGTTGGTGCTTCAGCAAGTGTCGTAATAATCCCATTTGCTGTGGATGGAGAAATTTCAAGGGTCGAAATTCCGTCAGAAAAATTGGGAGAAGATTGATCATTATGTTGTAGGGAGCCTATAAAATCAGAAATTTCGATTCCTCCAGAAGAAATTAATCCTATTGGTTGAATAGCTGGGGAATCAAAAGCATCATATCTTTTGTCGTGGGTTTTCATAACTCGTGTGGCCAAAAAGATTTTATCCCAGAAAGAAATGACCAATCTGTTTATGTTGCTTTGTGACATTTTTAATGCTGTCTCAAGCCCATGATACAGATTGAATTTTCCATCACCACCACTTTTATAAATTGGTTGTTGCGAAGCTGTGAAAATAACAGGAATAGAGAGAGAAGATGTTTCTGGAAAGTCTGGATGTCCAAATGCAAAGGAGATGGCAGCAGCTGTGTTTGCAAGTGTGTCAGTTCCATGAGCAACAACAACTGCTGAGTAGTTTTTTTGATATTCTTTTAGGAGATTGTAAATTTGGACCCAATCAGTTGGAATTCTTTCAGTGCTGTCTTTTTTGTCAAAGTATTGAAAATCGACATCAACTTCATGTTCACTTTTAAATTCATTAACCACCAATTGGCAGGCATCCTGAAAGTCTTTTTCATTTTTTGGTGGAGCAAGCTCGCCGTCTAGAGGTTGCATTCCGATAGTTCCTCCGGCATACAGAAGTGCGATTTTTTTTGTTTTCTCCATATAGATCTAAATAAAAATGTTGGTTGCCATCATATTTTTAATTTGTTCCTTAGCAATAGTAAGGTGGTGAAATTTTTTTAGAATTACTCCATAAAAATAAATCCGATGTTTTTGGCGGCTTTTTTTCGGATTTGTGGAGGGAGGACGGTTTTTCGTTTAGCAAATGGAGTAGAAGAGGTGTTTTCTGTTTTTTTTGAGGGGATAGAGGAGATATTGTGATTTTTTTGTTTGTATTGGGAATCCCCAAAACCCCTCTTAAAAATATTTTCCCTAGTATCTCCCCTTACAAAGGGGAGCAAGGGAGACTTTGAGATCGATGGGGATGTTTTTTGATTTAGGATCTTTTGCAGTGTTTTTTCGTCCATCCGGTCCAGAAATGTCTGAAAAAAATCATCCGGGGCATCGTCTTTTCGGAGTTTTCGTTTGTTTCGTACCGTTTGTACTGTTTTTGTAGTTTTTGTTGACACGGTCTTTTTTGCCGGTGTTTCCAACATTTTTTTGACCCAAGTTTTGAGTGGTCGGTCAATTTTTGGGACGATTCCACCGACAGAAGAGGGATCTACTACAATTACTTCCAACGTTGTAGAATCAGTGGATCCCGAATAATCCGTGACGGTAAAAATTATTTCATACGGTCCGGTTTCATGTATTTTGTAGTTGGAGGGATTTTCTTTGGTCGAAAAAACCGTTCCATTTATTTTCCACTCGAAGGTAGCCAGATCGTGATCTCCGTCCGGGTCTGTGGAATCTTCCCCAGTCAAATTCATCGAAAAGGTTGGAGTTCCAGAGGTTTTTCCTGATCCTTGGACTCGTATATTGGCTGTGGGAGTGCTATTTTGTGGATTATTTGTAATTCCCTCTGACCCATTAAAATGTCGAAAGAAATCATTTAGTGTACCAGAATCAGAATAATCTATATTTCGGGCGACGGATTCATTGTCGATCAGTTCTCCGATTTCTACACAATCTCCAGACCAATTTCCTGCCGTCACATTATTTGTTACCCGAGTTGCTTCTGTTTGACTCAAAGTTTCATCTTTCCAGCAAAGAAAATCTTCTGTCGTTTCAAAACTCGTTCCAGAAAATAGAATTACCTCCACGGTTCCGGAGCCGCTGGATAGACCATCTTTTTTGTCCGTGTAGATTTCATAGGGGCTCGATTGTGTGACGATGCCAGAATAAGCTTGGCCGAGTTTAATCACCAAAAATTCACCCACATTTACCAAAAAATCTGTCTCAAACGTGTAGAGAGAGGTGCCGTTGTGTTTGATTTCTAGATATTTGAGATTTACGGGATCATTGCTGGCGGATTTTACGTACAGTTCGATGAAGTCTGGTCCGGTTTCAGATTTTCTATCCGGGGAAGCTTCGGAAATCAGTAATTCCAAGTCCTCGGCATACGTTGGTGGTGCATGATTTTCTGCACCTTGGGTGTGCCGGTAGTTTTGATCTTCGGGATTTTTATAAATCAGTGGGAAAAAGGTATTCTTTGTTTCGTGCCGGTTCCAGACTTCGTACCATTCGATTCCGCTACTTGTACCGGATTTCGCCTCGGCATAAGTGATAGTGTTTAGAACCACATCAGATCCATCTAGAATTTCTACCGTTCCCCCGCTATTTACCAGAGAAATGGGGGATTGGCTCCAATAAAACCAAGCCTTATTTTCCGGCAAAAAAATTAGTTTATCTGCATCCAAGGTAGCCGTAGTTCCTTCGGTATTCTCAGAAATTACTTTCCCATTGGAATTTAAAATCACTTCCTGGCCAGCCAGATTTTGTCCGCCTCCCACAAAAACAAGTTTATCTTTTTCACTCAGAAAAGTTTTTTTCGTCCCACTCCCATTTGATACCTGCCAATCAGAGATGTCTACAGCCTCATTTCCTTCCAGATAGAACTCAAACCATTCTTCAGTTTCATCCACGTTGTGGGCTTGAATTTCATTGATTTTTACCGTAGCAGTCCCTGATACAAAAGTGATTTCAGACGATTCTTCTTCAGGTTCTTCTTCGGTTTCCTCTTGAGATTCAGCCACGTTTATCGCTCCAGGAGTTCCAGAGTCGTTAGCAGACTGCCAGGTGGTACTTTGTGTGGGATCAGCGTTGGAAGCAGTTCTTTCGAGAGATTTCCCTGTTTCACATTCTGGGTAGGTGAATTGCTCTGTGGTGTCGATCGCACCTGTTTCATCTTTGAGTGTGATTTCTTCACCCGTATTTTTTAGACTCCCCCAAGAAGAATCGAAGAGTTGTCCCGTAAACTCAGGAAAAACGGTCAAAAAATCATCTTTTTTATCCACGATGACGGCACGAGTATTTGCGTTTAGTATAGCTCCACCATCTACTTCGTTGATAGAGTGATTGGATCCTTGTTCATAGAATTTCCATTCCGTCAGATCGATATTTTCTTCAGAAATATTCCAGACTTCGATCCACTCACTGTCTCCGGATTCACAAGCTCCGATCTCTGAGATGATGATTTTTGAGGTAGCAAAAACAAATGAGGGAAAAAATAAAGCACCAAAAAAGGGGATCCAATATTTGGATTTCATGTTTTAGTTTTTTAAAAAATGAGGAATTATAATTTTTTGTCAAAAAATTACTTTTTTAGTGCCAAACCGCGGAGGTACTCAGAAACTGTTTTGTTCCCGCTTTTTACTGCTTTTTTTTCGATTTCTTTTTTTTCTTCTATTGTTACTCGGAATTGAATTCGTGTTTCTTTACCTTCTTCGTATTCTTGTTCGGCGATGATGAGATTGGGTAAATCTTCAATCAAAAGCGGTAAATCTTCGATAAGGTAGTTTTGGTCGATTTTTGCCGCTTCACAAAAAATATGGCAAACCTCTTTATCAACAGGGGTTATGAAATAGGCATATTTTTTGTTTTTCACCAAAACAGTAAGGTTGCTTTGTGGCTTTTTCATTTTTTTCATTTTTTTAAAGGGTTAAAGAATTGAAGAGCAAATTTTAAAAGGTTTTTATCAAAGGAGTTTTTCTTTCAAAAGTCTTTTTAAAATCTCTTTTTTGTAGAAATTTTTACAGTCTCCATTGTGAATCGGGACAGCAAGTTCAATTATTTTATATTTTACATGGCTTCCTTTTGCATTAATTTTAGTACATCCGCATTTTTCAAGGATTTTTTCTATTTCGAAGAGGGAAAGAGCTGTGGGATTTTCTTTGAATTTTTGCACTAATTTTTCATATTGCGTCATTTGAATCAAATAGTTGTGAGTACATTATATTAAAAATGTTATCAAAAATCAAGTTTTTAATTGAGATAATTTAAAAGGAACTATAAAATTCTTGTAATGCAAAAAAATTATTTCGGCTTCCGGTTTACCAATGAATCTCCAAAAAGGAAACAAACAAAGGAAAAACTCGAAAAAGACTTTGAACAGCACTTTGGCGTACAGAGCTTTCGGACTTCAAGAAAGTTTTCCCAGACTTTAAAATAGTATCAAGTATAAAGTAGCAAGTATTAAGGGAGGGAAGTCAAAACTTAAAACTCAAAGGTCAAAACTGCTTGATACTTAATACCTAATACTTGATACTTTCCCCCAATAATGCCAAAACCATCTCCGTCATCACACCAAGAACCACCGGAATTTACTGATTTTCTGTGGGAAAGAGGAGTGGGATTTTTTGGTATTGCTTGGGATTTTTTGCAAAATTATTGGCTTTGGATTTTTTTATTTGTTTTTATTTTTGGATTTCTAGGATATGGGGCGTACCGACTGCATCGCCGCCAAAAATACATTCACAAACTCTGGCTTTTTATCCTCTTTTTCCTCACCAAACGGCAGATGATTATCCCGCTGATTTATACTCTCGCGAAGAGAGACAAAAAATTGGATAACAAAATTCTAGATGAATTACTTCAGATTCGTGATGAATGTCGAAGTGTATCTCTCCGAAAAAGTCCAGAAAAAAGGCTAAAATTAGAAGCAAAAATTTCTGAGGCAGTTTTTACCTATTTTTCCACGCTCGAAAAAGACGGAGCTTTGCAAAAAGAACCAAAATTTATGCATATCATGAAAGATCTAGAATTTATTGATAAAAAACTGACTGATTTGCAGGGGATTTATAATGCAGAGGCGGCACAATGGAATAAACTTGTTGGGATGGCCGTTTTTAAAGGTGTTTTTTGGGTATTTTATCTGAGAAAGATAGAACGGTTCGGTACATAAAATTATGATTTGGGATTTTGATCCGGTGGCGTTTTCACTTCTTGGTCTACCTGTTCGGTGGTACGGGATTTCTTATATTTTGGGGCTTTTTTTGGCACTTTTTATCGGTTATCGAATTAATGCGAAAGTGGGATTAAATATCGCAAAAAAAGACTTTGAAAACCTAGTTTTTGGGCTTTTTATTTGTGGGATAATTGGAGGGCGAGTGGGGGAGTTTTTGTTTTATGTTCCGGCCACTTTTTGGACAGATCCTTTGGAAATTCTCAAACTCTGGCACGGAGGAATGTCCATCCACGGAGGGATTTTAGGAGCTTTGGCTTTTGGCTACTGGTGGACGAAAAAGCACAAGATTTCTTTTCTTCAAATCGCCGATGTTTTTACGATTCCTCTCGCGATTGCTCTAATCTTTGGGCGGATTACTAATTTCATCAATGGAGAATTGGTAGGAATGCCAACGGATCAGACGTGGGGCGTTGTTTTCCCACATATCGATGAATTGTTTCGGCATCCATCCCAACTCTATGAAGCGGGGAAAAACCTAGTTTTAGTGGCTGTTTTGAGTGTTCTTTTTTATCGAGGATTTTGGAAAAAAACCGGGTTTTTGTTTGTCACCTTTTTGGCAGGCTACGGAATATTGCGGTTTTTGATTGAATATTTCCGTGAACCAGATGGGATGATTTGGATATTTTCTACGGGGCAGGTGCTTTGTCTGGGGATGATTTTGGCCGGACTTTTAATCGCAAAAAAGCAGAAATTCTGGAAAAATATACTCCGACGCTTTTGAAATTTAAACATTAGTGTATGCTCCGAAGCCTTTTTTCCCATATGATCGTGGAATGGGAATTGAACAAAAGCTATGGCCCGTCCGTCGTAATCAAAATTAAATAGAACGATCAAAAGTGAAACTCTGATAAAAGTTGTACTGCATGCTTTTGTTCAGAACTATGGAGGGTGGAAGCATTATACGCATAATTTTTAAAAAAGGCGAAGGAGTATAAAACTTTTTTTGTGTTTTTTGGCTTAAAAACAGGCTTAATTAAAACCTTTGTTTTTGTGCTTGTTTAGGCGATTTGTTCGTGATCCAAAAAGTTATACAATAAAATAAGTCTATATCCGGTTCAAGCTAAAATTTTTGACAAAAGTATATACCTTCTGATACAATACTCTGAAAATTTAATTTTCATTGTTCTTTGAAACAACTGATACCAAGTGGAGAGGGTTGAGTAAATGAAGCCCTTCCGTCGAGAGAATCAATCTTTATGGTTTATTGCCTTGTGCAACATTTCCCTTTGACCAGGGTCTCATTTGCTCTCCTCTCTCCGCTTTGCGATGCCGCATCCTGAGCCTAAACCACTCTGGAACGTGCACCGTGAAACGAAGAGAAAATGGTCGGTTCTGTAAAAGACGACTTCTGAAGTTTTCTTCACTAGCCGCCTTTTCTCTACTAACCGTTTTATGGTTTGAACAAAAACCGCCTGTATCCTACACCGATTCATCTCTGATGTCAATCATTCGTAAGATACGTGAAGGGCGCTGCTGGTAGTACAGATTCGTTTATTACCAAAGCAAGGCGAGAGAATATGGATTGGTTTGTCCTTTGAAACCGGTTCGAGTTATTTCACTCAATTCATTGAGTTCTTAAATAGCTCGGCCGGTTTCTTTTTTATGTACAATTTTCTTTAAGAATTTAAGCCCCCTTTGTGAAGGGGGTTCAACCTACGCCAAGGCTACGGCAGACAGGTTGGGGGATTTTCTTGCATAATTGTCGTTTGTGCAGAAAAACCCTCTCTTTCGACCATGAGTATCAATATTTTAAAGCTCAAGACCGAATGGTAAATCTCCCTCACAAGGGAGACTTTAAAATTCTTGGGTGACAATTTTTTATTTTTTCTTAGGATCTGGGAGATGAAATTTGCACTGGAAGACATCGAAGTGGAGATTTTTCTCGGAGTTCCGGAGGATGAGCGGGCACAGAAGCAAAAAATCTTGGTATCGGTGTATTTCGAATACGACACGAGCAAGGCGGAGCAGTCGGATGATATTGCCGATACGGTAGATTATTTTCAGATCTATCAGACGGTGAAAAACTTCCCCGGAGAAAAAAAGTACAAACTGCTAGAGCGATTTTATCAGGATTTATTTGATTTTTTGGATAAAAAATTTGATCAAATTAGTAATTTGAAATTAAAAGTGCAGAAGTTTCCGTTTGAAGATGGAAAAATTATTTTGACGAATTATTGAAAATCAGCACTTTGTAGATAGTTCGTTTTAATCAATTTTACTAACTAGTTGAGATTGGTTTGCGGATAAAGGTTCTTTGTAGACTGGGTGAGGAGGACGTGGAAATGACGAATACAAAAAAAGTAATATCTATTCCGTGGTGCGTCATAACGCTGGTCCTTTTGGTCGCACTTGGGGGAGCCCTGTTTTCCATAGAAAATGTGGCTCTAAAACTCTTGTCGGCCCTGGCTCTTGCGAGTTTGGCGTTATTCGCTGTTAGGAGAGTGAGAAGGGTAAGGCTCCCAGTGGTTTCTTGATCAGAAGGACCTAGTTCATCTAGCTGGCGTGCCCATCACGGGCCGCCGGCGGATTTTCTTTGTTTTTATGGAAGCGGAGCTTCTCTTGCAATGCATTCCCAAAAAGATTTTGGGAACGAGTTTTGATGCTTAAGTCCCAAAAAAAGCTAAATGCTAAGCACTAATAGCTAACAGCTTCATTATTTCGTCATTCGCAAATACGCTTCCATAAATCCTTCCAGATTCCCATCAAAAACCTTGTCTGGGTTGTTCTCTTCATAATCCGTTCGGTGATCTTTCACGAGCTTATACGGCTGGAGCGTGTAGGTGCGGATCTGTGATCCGAAGTCGGCTTCCATCTTGTCTCCGCGGAGTTCATCGAGTTTTTGTGCATTTTGCTCCTGCTTGAGTTTGAGGAGTCGAGACTTGAGTACTTTCATCGCGGCGGCTTTGTTTTGGAGTTGGGATTTTTCATTTTGGCATGTGACGACGAGGTTGAGCGGGAGGTAGGTGATTGCAAATTAGAAAAAATAAAATTTGTATAAATTTAGAGTGTTTTTTGTTTTAAAATACTAAGAAGGCAGGAGTTTTTGAAATTACAAACTTTTTTTTTCGCTTAAATAAGCCATAAATGTGAATAATTTTTTTTACGAAAGAGATCATATTGTGTTAACTAGAAAATTGCTATTTTTGTGTAATTTTTTGAAAAAAAGTTTTTAACCTGGCTTCAAACTATCACTGTTTTAAAGCTAAAAAATAGATTTTTTTGTTTTATGATAGAATTGTTTTATTCATGTCTATGATTGACTTACAGCTTAACACAATCTAAAAACTCCCGCCTTTTTAGTAAAATATCCGCTTTTTTCAGGTTTTAAATTATTTTTTAAACCAAAATTTTGCGACCGATTAGGCGTGAAATTTTGAGAGGAAGATAAAACGAAGTACACGAAATCCCGACATTTGTCGGGATGAAGTAATGTAGTTTTATCTGACGTGGCCTGCCATCCGACTTGTCCACCGAAACGTAGTGAAGGCGGAAGCTTTGGTAAATAGCCCGCCTTCGCATAAAGCTTCGGCGGACATCCAACCATTTCCGATTCGCTTCACTCATCGCAAAGCGTAGGATGGAGCCACTTTCCGGATTCGAACCGGAGACCTACTGTTTACAAGACAGTTGCTCTAACCAGCTGAGCTAAAGTGGCGTCGTCGATCGTCAGGATTGTCTCCACATTTCCAGAAATTCCTAGCGAAATTCCTTTCAATATTCCGAAATCCTTCCTCTCAAAATTCAACCTGTCCTTATTTTTAAATTCATAGGTTGAATTTTGGTTTTTTAAAAAGTTCTTGTCGACTTGTAATCTCGTTATCTCGTCAACTATTCGAAAAGAGCCAATGGATTTTAAAAACTTTGAAATGAAACGCAAATTTTTTTGAAAAAAAGTGCCTTCCAACTTTTCAAATTTAAAATTATGCTACAATCTCTAAGATGGAGTATCAGAAAATTTCTCCGGAAGAGATCGAGAACCTCGTAAAAAAGGCTCAAAATGGTGATGAAGAGAGTTTTGCGAGGATTTTCGACTACTTTTTCCCAAAAATTTCTCGACACATTGCTTTTCGGGTGGATCCGGAAGATGTGGAAGATTTGGCTGGAGAAATCTTTTTGAAAGTGGTACAGAACCTAAAAAAATATACGCCTCAAAAAAATGCCGGTTTTTCAGCCTGGATTTTTAAGATTGCCCACAACAGCATCATTGATTTTTATCGAAAGAAAAAAGAACTGCTCGGTCTAGAAAACGAAGAGGGGGAAGAAAACTTTTTTACGAACATTGCTGATGATGAAGAAATGCAGCCAGATGAGATCATGAATCGACAACTAGAAGCGGAAAAAATACATGAAATTCTCAAAGAACTTCCCGCTCTGCATCGAACTATTTTGGAGTTGAAGTTCCTAGAAGGTTTATCCAACACAGAAATCGCCGTCATCACCGGAAAAACAGAAGGCAACGTCCGAGTAATCCAGCTCCGTGCTCTGAGAGAAATGAGGAAGCACTGGGACGATTGACAAACGACTAAAAATCCCTATAAATACGCCGTTTTCTCGCGGATCTTTTTTTTTGATACCAGAGAAACAAAAAGCTCTTGAAGGATCTTTTATAGTTCGGGAATAGATTGCTATGCTTTTCTTTGAGATGGCGTTAGAGGAGTTGCCGAATGGTTCGGCAGTTCCTGAGACGCTGTCTTCAGGGTGAAGATGGCACAACCACCAAGCACAAGAGGTGAAGATGACTGGAAATATCGTTCCGACCAACGCCAATTGCGTTACCTCCCTGGAAGTGAAAGGAATTACTTCCGCGGAGAGGCTTAAGAAGTTTATGTCCACACATGATCGCCCCCTTTCTATGGGGGCCATGAACGTGCTCGCCCGAAGAATGGAAATCACCGACCACGAAGGCATTATCGCCATCGTCGGAGAGGATCGCCGTCCGCCAACCATGAACTGATTCCTTCCGTCCGCACCCCGAGCAACGATAAAAACACTATTCCTCAAGAGTGAACTCGACGCCCTCCGTGGGCGTCTTTTTTTAGCTAAATATTCAGGTTTTTTCATTTTTTTTTGAAAAAAGGCTTGACAAAAATTTAAAAATAAATATAAATATATTGTTTTCCAAAAATTATTACTGGGAAATAATTGTTCTTTTTTAGGACTTGTGAGGTAGTCGATGGTTCCCATGAAGCTCTAAGATTCAATTTTAAAGCCTTTTGGGAACCATCCGATCCACCCTCCCCCCTTGGGGTGCTTGCACCCC
Organism: uncultured Candidatus Peribacteria bacterium; assembly: GCA_964344775.1. Classification (GTDB taxonomy): domain Bacteria; phylum Patescibacteriota; class Gracilibacteria; order UBA4473; family UBA4473; genus CAYFMH01. Next base: position 14,253 of record CAYFOO010000008.1, on the reverse strand, counting down.
ATGGCCCCACTTTGCCTTCCTCGGGTTTGCCCCCCCATTCCCCGAGGCCCAGAGGCATCGTGGGGCCTCTTTTTTATGTAAAATTTACTTTACTTTTCCAAACAATTCCCCTAAAAATTACCTCTCGTTTTTGTTCTTAGTTCGATTTTCTAAATTCTACCTGTCCTGCGAAGCTTTAGCGAAGTAGGAAGCTCTAAGTTCTAAAAACTAAATTACTTCTTAACCCAAAACCACCATGTCTGAAGAAATTGATTATCTCGCTATCGGCAAACCAGCTCCAGAGTTCACTGCTCCGGCTTATCACAAGGGCAACATCGATGGAAAAGTCTCTCTCGCAGATTTCCGAGGGAAATGGGTCCTCCTTTTCTTTTATCCCCTTGATTTCACCTTTGTCTGTCCGACAGAGCTCATCGAACTTGGGGAAATGAAAGATGAATTTGATAAAGCCAACTGTCAGATCATCGGTGCTTCGATCGACTCCGTTTTCTCACACAAAGGCTGGGCTGACGCAGATGACCGAATCGCCAAACTCGACTTCCCGATCATCTCTGATCTGACAAAAGAAATCTCCTTCGACTACGGGATCCTTCACGATGACGGAATGAGCCTCCGAGGGGCCTTCATCATCGACCCAGATGGTATCCTCAAATCTATGACCATCAACGATCTCCCCGTCGGGCGAAACATCGAGGAACTCCTCCGAACCGTGAAAGCCTTCCAGACCGGCGATCTCTGTCCGGTCAACTGGAACCAAGGCGAAAAAACCCTCGGAAAAGCATAAACCTAAAATAAACCTCCTCTCTCTTGAGGGGAGAGGATTGAGGTGAGGGTGACAAACACTCTCCTCTTTTACACCTTAAAAACCAAGATCAACTTCAGTCTCGTTTTTTTATTACAAAAAAATAAGGAAGAGTCGGCGGTGCCCACAGCACCGCCTCCCCTTGCGTTCTTTTCCTCCTTCTCAGGATGTCTTCAACACCCGCTTAGATATTGATCTTTAAAGGCCTCTGCCGAACGATCTTGATGAGAGGCTTCCATTTCTGCACACCTCATTTCCAGATCTCGAACCCTCTCCTCTTCCTGTTCCCTTTCATGAGCTCTCCAACCGGCGTCAACCCCCCTCTGTATTTCTGCCTGATCCCAAGGGGAGTCTTCCATTCGCCATTGGAGAAACAGGTCAGGCGGAAGCGGTTCTTCTTCAAGAGAGACATCCCTGGCCTTCAGTTTCTTGCGAGGCCTCCCTCCCTCTCCTCGGAGAGACTTCCAACCAGAAGGAGCACGATTCCCACGGCGAGTGCAACCTTCCGTTTCAAGGGTCTTTCGTTGCTTTCTTTCGACCTCACCCCCGTTTTCGTTGTCAGCAAGGGACGATGTTCCTTTTTCTCCGTGGAAAAAAAGGGACGGTGAATCAACCGGACGACAGAGCGGAATAACCTTTCCGTCAACCTTCTTCCCGTTCACGTCGGATGCACCTTTTCCATCCCCCAGAAAGCCCTGAACAGGCGAAGTGGAAAGATGGGACGAACCAACGTTTCCGCCGGTGATAGTGGTAATGGCGTTGACTTTCATCGATAGCAAATCCCTTGTGATTGCCTTGGAAAACTGCCCCCCTCGTGAGAACAGCAAAAATCCCTCTCCTCAGAGAAATCATCGCTGTCCTCAAATTAATTAAAGAAAGATATAAAAGAACACATGCCCTTCCGAGTGATAAAAAAATCATCCTCGAAAAGGAACTTGTGTATTTAATCTACATTCAAAAAAAAGTCAAACAAATTATAATTCCGTCTTGAAGTCTGGACTCAGCAGGTGCAAATGCACGTGCGGCACTACCTGCCCCCCATCCTCATCTACATTCATGTGCAACTTATACCCAGTGAGATCGAGTTTCTCCGCAATTTCCTTCGCGGCGAAAAAAAGTTCCCCAAAAAGGGCAAAATTGTCAGCATTCACTTCTTTCGCGGTTTTAATTTCTTCTTTGGGGATGATCACGATGTGCACCTGAGCCTTTGGATTGATGTCTTTGAAGGCCATGATCCGTTCATTTTCAAAAACCACATCCGCCGGGATCTCCCCAGCCACAATCTTTGCAAAAATATTAGTATCGAGAAAAGTCATTTTATTAAATTAAAAATTACAAATTAAGAATTACGAATTCTGAATGATGAATCAAGTTTTTTACTTGTTGGCTCGTGATCTCGTAATCTCTTTACTTAATTTAGTCTCCCAGGTCCGCCATCTGCCCTTTTTTCACTGCCTCTTCTTTTTTATTAGAGATTTTTACCTTTGGTTCTGTCACAAAAATTCCTTCTTTGGTGATTTTCAAAATCTGATCCTGACGGATTACTCTTTTTTCTCCAAAAATCCAAAATCCGGACTTTACCGTGATGCTCAGCAGCCGCGGAGAAATCGTATCAAAAGCAAAATCAATTACCTCCCCCAAAGGTGTTTTTCCAGCAAAAACTTTTGCTCCCAGAATGGCGATTTCCTTGTCCAGAACTTTTCGTAACCGCGGCAAAGAATCTGAATCCAAAATCTCTTGCTCATCCGTAATGAGAATTTCATTTTCGTCCCATTGTACGATGTCTTGCGGCAAAATGATTTTTAATCCCTCCGGAGACTCCACCCAGATGGCCTCAAAAATTCCTGTATCAGGATTGATCACAAAATCAATAAAACGTGCCACCGGGAACCGGGGTTCTGAATTTTTTGTGAAAACAATGGTTTTGTAGGCTGTTTGAAAGCTGGTAAGCATGAATTAATTTTTAGTGATTAGTTCTTAGTTTTTAAAAAAGTTTTTAATCTTCGATACAAAATTCGATTCATTTTTGCTATTTCCTGTTCCCTCTTCCCTCGTCTCTGAAAAATTCTGCAAGAATTTTTCAATTCCTTCTTCCAAAATCCCCGGAACTCGTGCCTGTTCTTCTTTTGAAAAGTTCATCAACACGAATTTTTCAGTTGGAATCTTGTCTCGATCTGGATTAGAAATCCCAAATTTTATGCGTAAAAATTCTTGTGTCCCCAGTACAAAAATGAGTGATTTGAGACCATTGTGTCCTCCAGCACTTCCTTTTTCCCGGAAACGAATTTTTCCAAAGTCCAAATCCAAATCATCACAAAACACAAAAATATCCGCCGGTTTGAGTTTATAGAAATTCAAAATTGCCAAAACAGCCTTCCCACTCAAGTTCATGTAGGTTTCTGGTTTGCAGAGAATCACTTTTTCTCCACTTATTTCGCCCTCGGAAATCTGGGAAAAGAACTTCTTTTCCAATCGAAAAGCAGGAAAATCAAACTTTTGGGCTAATTTTTCTACGGCCAAAAATCCAAAATTATGCCTTGTGGATGCATATTTTTCTGGAAAATTCCCAAGTCCAACGATACATTTCATCATGAAGATTGTAATTTTTTTAAAAATTTGTTTCAATCCCCCCTGATGCGAAAAGACAACGTTTACTCCACGAAAAACGTATTTCTACTAGTTTTTGTCTTTGTGGTCATTTTTTGGCTACTCTATTCTTTGGCGAGTTTTTGGCACAAAAGTTCAAAAATCAGGATGGAAATGACTGCAATCCAGAGAATAAACGAAGAAAACGTAAAAAAAATAGATCAAAAAAAGGATTATCTCCAATATCTCAAAACCCCACAAAGAATTGATAAAGAAGCCAAAATGCAAATGGGAAAAAAACAAACGGACGAAAAAGTACTCATTTTTATCGAAGAAAAATTAGATATTCTGCCCACTCCCACACCAAAGACTTTGACTGAAAAAAAAGAAACCAACTGGCTCGAATCTGTTTCTATTTTTGACAGATGGAAGTGGATTTTTTTGGGGAATAGATAGGCCAGTCCCCGTGTAAACGTGTTTTTAAAAGATGTACTTGTTTTTTTATGATTTTTATTGTATAATGAGTGGATTATTAAAGAATGAAAAACTTCTATCATTCGTTTTCAAGTACAAAAAATCGATTTTTGTTTCGAACAAAAACGTTAGATGCTGAAAGTTTTTCCTCTAGGATTGACCAATTGGAAGAATTGGAAAAGAAAAGTTGGGTTGCAAAAAGCCTAAAACAACTGCAAGAAGAAATTGAGGTCAAAAATCTCAAAGAAATAACTTTGGGAGATATTATCAATATTTTGAAACAAGTAGAAAATACGGCTTGGGGAAAAGACAAACCTACTGACTCTCCAAAATATGTTTTTGCACTTCAAGCAGGATTGCATTTTTTGGGATATAATCCTGGAAAAATAGACGGAGGCTGGGGGAAATTAACTCAAGGAGCACTAAAAAAATTCCAAAAAGAACATCTCAATGGAGGAAATGGCCATCCCGGACCAAAAACAATGGGAAAATTACTCAAAAAACTACGAGAAATACCGACAGAAAAAGTTACACACACAATCCTCTCTTCAGAATCAAAACCACCAACACCTTCTGCCCCACAAGAAATTCCTATTTCTGACCCTCCTAAAAAAGCCCCCTCTAAAAAAACAGAAGCAAAAGAGGATCTATTTGCTTCAATTCCTCCCCCTCCACCACCTCTCCCAGAAGAACCCGCAGAAATTATCTCTGTGATGGAAGAAACCCTGCAAAAAAGACCTATTTCTATAAAAAAACCAAAAGAATCAGTAAGTAATATTTTGTCTGCACTTAATGATAAGAAAAAAGGCAATAAATTTATCCTGTCTGGTTCTACTGAAGAAGGAGGAGAAACCTATGACATCACCTTAAAAAATGAAACAGGAAAAAAAATAACGAGTATAGAAATTGGAGGGCGTCTCATTCACTTGGGGGTAGAGGGTGGATGGTTTGAACAGGATGATAAAACTACTTTCCATGTCATGATGGACAAAAATGGAGAAGGAAAGGCTGTTATCAGAAATAGCTCCGACCCAGATTTTTTGAGCAGATATATCATAGATTTTGAGGACAATACTGTTACCATCAGAGAAAAAGGTGAAATAGCTATAAAACTACCAATAAAAATTGAATCTGAAGCGGAAAAAGTTCCTGATCCGGAATTAATTCTTTGTGATTTGATCAATGTAGAAGGTAATGAAAAAGAAATCCATTCTTTGTTAAAAACAAAAATGAATTCTGAAACACAAAAAATTATTTGTGATGCTGATGAAGCAGGTTTTTCTCTGAAATTTGATGGGAAAGTTCTGACATTACTCAAAGATGAAAAGCCGTTTGGAGCTAGAATATCAGTCAGGAGCGATGGTAGTTGGCTAGAAACATTAGTAACAATATTTAATGAACGATCCGTCAAAGAAATCATCAGAAAAAACCAAGAAAAACCGATAGCAATAGCTGAAAAATTAGAAGAAAAAAGTAGTTAGAATTATAACAGTTGTTCCTCAGATTTGTATTTATATACTGTTCAAGACTTATGGTTATCCTCTTCGATAGAGCCATGACTGGTGTGATGGGACAATAAACTAATAAAAATTGAAAAAAGATACACAAAGAGCTTTTTTCTTGTGCAATATTTACAGCAAATTGTTAAATAATTCTAGATTTCCCTTCAAAATTTCTCCGATGGGCATGGCACTTTTTCCGGGTATTTGGGCTTGGAGGAGATGGATTTTGGTATTTTGAGCACAATCGAGTGAGATGGAGCTTTCTGAAGGAGAGAGGCTGATTTTGGTTAGTTTTACGTTGCCTTTTTTTGTCTTCACGAAGACCCCTGGGAAAAGATCAAAAGCAAGATATTTTTGGTAGATTTGTTCGGCTGTTTCTTTCTGTGGGAATACTTCTCCATCCGCTTTTTCAAATTTTCCGCAGAAGGTGGCATCAGCTTCATTTTGAGATATTGGTTCAATTTCTCCTGTTTCGTATTTTGTGAGGAATTCAGCACACATTTCAGCTGATTTTTCTGCAAAATCAGTAAAAACTTCCGAAGTTTTTTTACCTGCAATATCAAATTCTTTTTGGTACAAAATATCGCCAGCATCAAGTTTTCTAACCATTTTTTGAAACGTGATTCCAGAAGCCTGATCACCATTCAGAATTGCCGATTGGACAGGACTGGCCCCTCGATATTTTGGGAGCAGAGAAAAGTGGATGTTTATCACCCCAAATTTTGGGATATTGAGCACTTCTTCCGGAAAAATCATTCCGAAGGCAATAACGAGTCCGAGATCAAAAGTTTGAGTTTGGAAAATCTTCAGGAGATCAACTTTGTTTTTGATCTCAAAAATCGGTAATTTTAGATTTTGAGCCGCTATTTTTACCGGACAGGGGGTGAGAATCTGTTTTCGTCCCACTTTTCGATCGGGAAAAATCCCTACACCAACTATTTCCATGTTTGGATTTTTAGCCAGCTTTTCCAGCGTGGGGATGGCGATTTCGGGCGTTCCGAAGAAGAAAATTTTCATTTTTTAAACAGATGACGAGATAACAAGTTTACGAGATTACGAGTGAGTTAAATATAGACGTAATATTTGATCTTGTCATCTTGTTTGCTCGTTTTCTTGTAATCTTGCCATTTTCTCTTGATTTTTGAGGAGTTTTCCGCTATAATTCCCCGATTTTTTAAAAAAATTAATCATGTCTAACTTTGACTTTCAGCTCAAACCACAACGTCCGCTCTGGAAAGAAATCCTGATTTTTTGTCTCACGGTAGTAGGGATCTGGGGCGGGGCACATCTTTTTCTCAATTACGATGCTTTTGCACAGATTACCAAATATAAAGTAGATAACCTCAAGGCTTCGGTGATCGATACTTTTGATATGGAAAAAAAGGTTCAAAAAACAGAGGTGGAACTGAAAAAAGTAAAAAGAAAAAGGACAAAATTTCGAAACAAAAGTCTTAAACCAAAAAATCAAGCCAAAGATCTTTTTGCAGATATGGAGGTTTATCCTTCAGATAACCGACTTGTACTTCCTCGGATAGGGAAAAATGTTCCGCTCGTTGACGTTCCTTCACACAGAAATTGGAATCAATTGGAGACAAATATTCAGGGAGGGCTTCGAGATGGAGTAGTAGTGCATCCGGTTTCTCATTCACCGGGGTCTTTTGGAAACTTTTTTGTGACGGGACATTCTTCCTACTACAAATGGGATCCAGGTCGATTCAAAGATGTTTTTGCTCTACTTCACGAAGTGCAAGAAGGGGATGTGGTTGAGGTTTATTGGGAGGGACAGAAGTATGAATATCAAATGCACACAAAAAAAGTGGTACCACCGACAGAGATTTCTGTACTCAATCAGCCAACAGATGCTTCTATCATAACCTTGATGACTTGTACTCCAGTGGGGACGAATAAAAATCGACTAATTCTTGTGGGAGACCTTAAGCAATAACCAAAAAGAGGGAAGAAGCAAGAAGTGAGAAGTAAGTAGCAAGAAGATTTTTCAAAAAGTTAAAATGTAACTCCTCACACCTATCACACATTTAGTTTCTGCTGCTGTGGAATTGGTCTCCATAAATTTTAAATTTCTAATTTCTAATTTTCAAACAATTTTTAATATCTAATTTCTAATAAACAATAAATTTGATAATTCCCGATGAGGACTGTATTTATTGGTAATTGAGTATTGAAAATTAGATATTGTTTAGAAATTGTCTTCGATTCCGAGGAAAATTAAGAATTAATTACTCAGACTCGAGGAGAAAATTGAAAATTAGAAATTCCACAGAATTTATTTATCCCTTTTAAAAACTGCTATCCCTTCATTTGTTGTAGAGGTGTGAAAGCTTACGTTAAAATTCTTTGACAGAGGGAAAAGATTGACCTATTTTAGTTTGCACGAACGATTAGTTTGGAATAATTTTTTCCTTACTTCTTAATTCATAATTCTTACTTCTGATTTTTATGCTTTCTACCCCGATTTTTATCACCAATTTCAAAAACTACGAAGTTGCCATTGGAGCAAATGCTGTAAAAATGGCAAAGATGCATGAACAAGTGGCGAAAGATTTGAGTGTAAATATTGCGGTAGCAGTAGCTACTCCTGATATTCATAGAGTAAGTCAGGCGGTTTCTATTCCTGTGTTTGCCCAGCACATTGATCCGATTGATTATGGAAATTTTACCGGACGGATTCTCCCTCAGGGGGTAAAAAAGTCGGGAGCTGTGGGGACACTTTTAAATCATTCAGAAAGGCGACTGGACCCCGAAGTTTTGTCAGACTCGGCGGCTTGTGCACAAAAATCTAGTTTGATCCGGGTGGTTTGTGCTGAGAATCCAGAGGAAATTGAAAAACTTTCAGAATTAGACCCTGATTTTCTGGCTTTTGAACCTCCAGAATTGATTGGTGCTCCGGGTAAGATTTCTGTGGCAACAGAAGAGCCTAAATCTATCGCAAATTCTGTGGAAGTGTCTCGAGGGATTCCCGTGTTGGTGGGAGCAGGAGTTTGTTGTGCAAAAGATATTGAGGTAGCTCTGGCTTTGGGAGCAAAAGGGTTTCTCGTCGCTTCTGCGGTGATTAAGGCTGCTAATCCAGAGAAGAAATTGCGGGAGATGGTGGAGGTAATGAAAAAATAAAAGGTTGTAAGTGGTAAGTTGTAGGGATGTTGAGTTTTAAGGCCTATATTTTCTTGCAATCTAAAATTTTCTACTTATTACAACTTTTTTGAAAAATTGACGTTCCACTTTCCCCACGTACAATCCTCTAGTATTTATTTTTTAAACTATCCATGATCATCCTTTCTTTTATCGCTTTTTTGATTATCTTTTCCAGTCTTATTCTTGTACATGAATTTGGACATTTTTATGCCGCACGGAAGTCTGGAGTGAAGGTGTTGGAATTTGCCCTGGGAATGGGGAAGAAAATATGGGGGGTGAAAAAAGGGGAGACAGAATACAATATCCGAGCTGTGCCTTTTGGAGGGTTTGTTCAGATGCTGGGAGAAGAAGAAAAATCAGATGATCCTCGGAGCTTCGAAAAAGCCAAACTCTGGAAAAGAATGATGATTACTTTGGCCGGCGTAGCGATGAATTTTGCGATGGCAATTTTGGTTTTGACCCTGCTTTTTACCGTAGGAACTAACCCAATTTTAGTTTCCAAAGCCGATGTGGAGAAAGCGGAAGCCGCTGGAATTATCAAGATGAGTGAGCCAGATGAGGAGGGGAAAAGAGAAATTCTCGACATTCAGCAGATTAAAAAACCATTTCCACAGTCTTTTGTTTTTGCCATCACCGAAACCGGGCGAATTTCAAAAGCAGTTCTTCAAAAGGTAGGAGAAATACCGCTCGAAATCATCGAGCACCATCGTTTGCCAGAAGGTTTAGCTGGACCAGTGGGAATTGCAGAAATCACACACAAGATTTTACCACTGGGGATTTTGGCACTGCTGAAGCTCACGGCTTTGCTTTCGATTTCTTTAGGAGTCTTTAATCTTCTGCCTTTTCCGGCTTTGGATGGAGGAAGATTGGTTTTTCAGATTTTTGAGCTCATTACTCGGCACAAACCAAATCAGACCTGGGAAAATGCGTTGCATTATGGAGGTTTTATCATTTTGATCGGACTATTGCTGGCTGTGACGTGGAACGATGTAGTGCGAATCTTTTTTAGTTAAAATTTCTGATTTCGGGAGTCGGATTGCGGATTTCGGAATTAAGAAAGTTCAAAAATACTTGATACTTAATACCTAATACCTAATACTAAAAAGTGTACTTTTTTAATTAAAACAAAATGGCCTACCTCATCCCCGTTCTCGTTTTTGTTGGTTTCGTGGTGCTCATCAGTATCCGCCAGGTAAATCAGTACCAGCGGGGCGTTACTTTTACCCTGGGGCGATTCACCGGGATGAAAAATCCAGGATGGCGACTCATAATTCCGATTTTTCAATCGATGACAAAAATCGATATTCGGACAAAAGCGGTAGACGTACCAGATCAAGAAGCGATCACGAAAGACAATATTCCTGTTCGGATCAATGCGGTGGTGTACTACCGTATTGTAGACTCAGCGAAAGCCGTGCTCGAGGTAGAGAATTTCTTTTGGGCGACGTCTCAAGTAGCACAGACGACGATGCGAAATGCAGTAGGGGAGGAGACCCTCGATCAATTGCTGCAAAACCGGGTACAAGTAGCTGAAAGAATCAAAGATTCGGTAGATAAAACCACGGACCCATGGGGGATTGATATTGAGGCTGTGGAACTCAAGGATATCATCATTCCAGAGGGACTCAAACGAACGATCTCCAAAGAAGCCGAAGCTGAACGTGAAAAACGAGCCGTGATCATCAAAGCTGAAGGAGATAAAATTGCCGCCGACAATTTGGCTGCTGCAGCGGCTAAGTTGACTTCGACTCCGGGAGCATTGCACTTGCGAACACTTCAGAGTATCAATGATCTGAGCTCTGATCAGTCAAATACGACCGTGTGGATGATTCCAACAGAGGTTTTGGAGGCAATCAAGGGGTTTGCGAAAAAGTAAAAAAATTTTTAATTGCATACAGACGCCCAATTTGGGCGTCTGTACCGAAGAAATTAAAAATTTTTTAAAATCCTTGATTCAGAATCCAGGCCAGGAGCAATATTTGTGGTAGTGTGACTAGAGGAAGAAAGAATGCGATTTTCCATCTTTTGGTCGCCTCTTTGAGGGCCATAATCTCTGTGTAGTCAGTGGAGACGCCGGTCATCAGGAAAGCAAAAGCTCCTCCAGGAGATTTCGCTCGAGTGAGAATGTCTGCGGCGATTGGAGTAGATCCTTCACTACAGACTTCCAGGATGGTCGCCATCCCCACGGTGATGAAAAGTCCAAGGAAAGTTGGCCCAAAATAAGTTTTAAATTGGTCCGGAGAAACAAAGGTTCGGATGAGTGAGGCCAGGATTACGCCAAAAAAAATCCATCGCAGGATCATTTTTGACCCACCCAAGCCGTGAGTAGCAATTTCTCCAAAGAATTTGGTCGTAAATTTGGTATTTTTCAGCTGTTTTTTTGCCTCAGTCCAGAAGTGGAAGTTAGCCGGTAGGTCCGTTTTATTTGGATTTTTTGGGAGCACGCCTTTCATCGTCAATTTTTCAAAAATTACACCAGAGATCAGGGCGATCACGACTGACAAAAGTAGGAAGGTGATCATCCACTTGAATCCTACCAGGGCCCAGAGGATTAGGGTGAGGGAGAGTGAATTCCACGGGCTGGCAATGAGGAAGGCCATTACTTGTCCGAGGCTAGCCCCTCGTTCGTACAGTTTCATCCCCACGAGCAAAATCCCATGCGAACACAGATCCAATAAAATTCCTGCCCCCGTCGCTCGCAAAATTCCTTTAAAAGTTCCTCCTTTTCCCAAGATGGAAGTGACAAACTCCCGAGGAATTTTTTCTAAAATTCCTACAAAAAGGATTCCCAACGCTACTCCCCACCACATGCGAGCGAGTAGCTCAAAAGCCGAATCAAAAAAAGTGGTGAGATAGGGGCTGTGTACGAGATCTTTTGCCAAAAGTTGAATCACACAAGTAACTACCAAGACTCCTGTGCTCCCCCAGAGGAGATAGTCGAATTTTTTAACGTTTTTTTTATGAGAAGTGTGGCAACAATTGGTCATTTTTTTATTTAAAAATTATCTAAACATGAGCCAAACGATCAATCCTACTCCCAATAGGATCATCGCGATAGCACTGAAGTATTTGGCTTTTACTCCCAATTTTCCAACAATATCGGCAATCATCTGAGCGTTTTTCATATTGTACGAAAAGAGGAAAAGGGCAATAAGCGGTAGGACAAACATAAGGTTGTACCACATAAGCAAAAGTAATCCGGACCAAAAGGTTTCTCTCAGGCCGATAAATCCTACGGTTGCCAGATAAATCCCTCCGGAACACGGGAATTCGCAAAGCCCCACCAAAAACCCAAAAATAATTCCAGCCAAAATAGTGGCCTCTTTTGGCATGTTTTTTGGGATGATGCAGGCAGAGTTTTTCAACTGCCAGAGTCCCATAAAAATAAGGGCAACCGCTGATGCCCAACCAAAGAAATTATGAATCCCAAAAAGATGTACGGCTTTCAAAATACCCAAACCAATCAAAAGGTAAGTGATGTACGTGGCAAGAATATAGAAAAATCCGAACCTCAAAATTTGTTTTTGATAATTTCCAAGTGCAAAAAGTACAGCCACGGTGGCAACTAGTACTCCAATTGCACAGGGATTGATAGAATCAATGAGTCCATTGATCGTGACGACGGAAAAAGTTATTTCATTGGACATTGGCCAGAAGGTTAATGATTAAAAACGGATGATTTGGATCATTTGTTTCAATTCGTACGGCTCTTTTTGTGAGCCCCCGAGAATTGTGTGCATCCGGATCAAAAACGACTTTTATCACTCCACTAGACTGGGCTGGAATAACAGTTGGAATATTTTGTTTTTCCTCTGCGATCCAGAGGTCCGCTGTCGTACAACCACAGGAAGTGACGATCTTTGTAATTTTCAGGTCAAAGTCGCTGGGATTGCTCAGAACAAAGTCTTTTTGCACGGGTTTTCCTCGAGGAATGTTGCCCCAGTCAAATTCATTGTTTTCCAAAATAGCGAGAGGCGTGTTTCCTTCCGCAATGGCAGATTCCTGTGCTTGTTGATCTTTTATCACGGTATGATAGCTCAATCCAATTCCCACCAGGGCAATTAAAACCAGGATGAGAGCTGCAAAAGAAAATTCATTTTCTCGGAGACGTTGAAGTAGTTTTGACATGTTTTAGGGGGTTAGAAATTATTTACGGGAAGAAACATCAAAAGTTCGAACTAATTCTTCGATAAATTCCTCGCGAATTTTTTCGTCTCTTGAGGCAAGTTTTTGGCCACCGCAAGTTTGGAGGTGATTTTTGAGGATAGTAGCATTTGCGTTTCGCAAAATCCCAAGGGTAGCATTGAGCTGTTGGGCGACATCAAGACAATATCTATCTTCTTCAACCATTTTTTCAATATTATTAAGATTGCCCCGTGCTTTTTTTAGTGCAATCGAGAGTGATTTTTTGTTATCTGGTTTTATCATTTTTTGATAATTGGAATACCTACACCTATGGTATAGGTACAAAAAGGAGAGTCAAATGTTTTTTCAAAAAAAGTTAGAAAAGTAGTTGGCAGCTTTTCAAAAGGTGCAGATAGACTTGACTATTCCAAAAAAATAAATATGGTTCCCCTCAGTAAATCGTTGGTATCGTAAAGTTTTTCCTGAATCTCTCCCTTGTATTTCGTACTCCTCTGCAGTGAGAAAGATTCCAAGAAATATACAGACCGACTATCATGAGATTTATATTTCTTATTTCTTTCTTATTTATTCATGACCGAAGACAAGAAAAAACTATTTGTAGGATCCCTTGCTTGGGCTGTTACAGATGACATTCTCCGAGAGGCTTTTTCAAAAGCTGGGACAGTGGAATCTGCTCAAGTGATCACTGACAAATTCTCTGGCCGATCAAAAGGTTTCGGATTTGTTGAAATGGCCTCTGAAGAAGAAGCTCAAGCCGCAATTGAAATGTGGAACGAAAAAGAGCTTGAAGGACGGACCGTGATCGTAAATGTGGCTCGACCTCGAGAAGAGCGACCACCAAGGGACTAATTAGTTCTGTTTTCCAAAAATGAAGAAACAGGTTGAGTACGCCTGTTTTTTTTATATGCTGAGTTTATGAAGATTATTGTTCGAGCAGCTACCGAATCAGAAATTGCTGAAGCAAAGACTTGGCCCACGTGGTCTAAAGAAATTTCCACCTTCCCTTGGAGTTATAGCGATCAGGAAACCTGTTATATCCTCGAAGGAAAAGCGATCGTAAAAACAGAAAATGGGGAAGAAGTGTCTTTCCAGGCAGGAGACTGGGTTATCTTCCCGGGGGGATTAAATTGCGAGTGGAAAATTACTGAAGATATTCAGAAGCACTATAAGTTTGGATAAATTATTTTTATCCAGTTGATCGAGTTGCACAAGTGCCAAACAAAACACGGCAATTCCGAGAAATATACCGAATTCTGGACGCTCTTCGAGCATACCCCGTTCGTTCATCACGGCGAGCACGAGGGTGATCACTCCCATGGAGAGGGCGATGGCGGTGAGGATGATGGGGAGATGAGGTTTTTTATGTTTTTTGGCTGGGGCGGAGGGCTGACCCCAGAAACCGTAAAGAGAGTACAAAAAAGCCTTTTGAATATCAAGAAATATATTCAGGAGATTCATTGAAGAAAAATTACGAATATTTTATGTCCTATAGTACATGGGTTTATTAGAACCCTTTTTTAAAATTGCCTTGATAATCTGTTATAATCCGCTATAGTTAAAATAACGATTTATAAAATATGACGAATTTAATATTTA
>CAYFOO010000007.1:0-39441 GCA_964344775.1 uncultured Candidatus Peribacteria bacterium | reverse complement strand
AGTTAAATTTTCTCAATTTTACCAGCTTTTAATCAGTTTTGCAGAGTTTCCTTAAGCTTGCATCCTTGTCCTTTGATTGTTTCAAATACTCTTGCACCGCATCTCGCCAATCTCTCAGATTATCATTTATTTTTGTATTTTTGAGAACCGAATTTTTCGGTCTTTTGGCAGGAGCATTCCAGTCGTCTGAAGAAATTTTCTCAATTTCCCCTTCCCAGCCGGTTTTTTCCAAAAAATGTTCGGCAAAATCTGCCCAGCTCACGGGGGGGCCGGTGTTTTGGAGGTGGTAGTGACCAGGAACTTGGGTGTTTTTAATAAAATGTTTGGTGACGAATTCGGCCAGATCTGGGGTGTAGGTGGGGCGACCGATTTGATCGTGGATGATTTTGAGTTCGGTTCGGTTCTTGGCGAGTTCTGAAATAGTGGAAACAAAGTTTCGTCGTCCCGGACCGAAGAGCCAGCTGGTGCGGATATTCCAGAAGTCTATGTCAGAATTCTCGAGCAATTCTTCGGCTTTGCCCTTGGTTTTCCCGTAAAAATTAAGAGGTTTTCGTTCGAATCCTTCGGGGAGCTCTGTGCCGTGCTCGGTATGGGGGAAGACGTAATCGGTGGAAAAATGGACGATGGGGACCTCGCTTTTCATTAGATTTTCCAGCATTTGTACATTCATTTTTTCGCATTCTTCTTTTTCGGTTTCTGCTTGGTCGACATCGGTATACGCCGCACACAGGACGATCCGATCGAATCCATTTTTATCTAAAAAATCCTGGACGGCCTCAAAATCCAAAAGATCCAGTTCTTCTCGGTCAGGAGCGGTGAAATTCAGGTTTTCTCGCAAAAAAACCTCCAGAAACTGAGATCCCAGCAGGCCGGTTTTGCCCAAAAGCAGGATTTTCATGATTCCAATTTAACAATTTTTAAAAAAAGAGGGAAGACTTTGTTACACGAATCATGAAATTAAAATTGTGTTTTAAAAAAGGTATTAGCACAAAATACAGTCATTTTTTTTGCGGCTTCACGGGGGTGAGCGAATCTGAGCTTGTCGAAGATGAGCCGAACCCCCGGGAAAAGCCGCTTTAAATGCGAAGATTTACTATTTAGTACTACAAAACATTATGAGCATTTGTAGCACAATCTCTACTTTTTCCCTTTCTTTTGCCAAAAACTAATTTCGTGATTCGGGTTTTGTTTTCAACTAAAGTTCATCTAATTCTTTTTTGTTTTTAAGCCCCATCTCCTTGCAAATCGCGTGCAGAGTCCCGGTTCGGATGTCTTTTTTTCCATGATTGGGGACCGGAAGAACTTTTTTGTCCGAATCTCGAACCCACAAAACATGAGAGCCCTTCCCTTGGCGGTAAGGAACAAATCCTAGTTTTTTTAATTTTTTAACAAGCGATTGGTAATTATAAGAGGTCATTCTACACCAATGGGAATTTCAAACTCTAATTTTTTCTTCTCAAGTTGTTTTTTTCTATGGGTGGTTTTTCGATATTCTGAAATCCCCTGAAGCACGTCCACGAGGTTATAAAAAGCTTCAAATTCTGTTTCTCCTTCGGCAAAAGCTCCTTGTATCTGAGGACAAGAAGCCAAAAACCCATCATCGTTTGGTTCTATTTGGACGAACATGCTCTAGATCTTAAATTAAATCTGGTAACATGCAAGAGGGAAAAACTGCAAATCAGCGATGAAATCTGGTGTTGAAGGTAGGGAATTTCCTAGAAAAGACAAAAAAACAGCACAAATCTCCAAACCTTCTCTTCTAAAAAAAGTGCCGTTAGGCACTTTTTCTAGTGTGTTTTTAGTTTTAAAAACAAAATTAACTAGCTTTGTCTGCTTCTTTTTTTACCCAGTTTCCATCTACCTTTGTGGCCAAAACTACAGGCCCATCGGTAGTTCTTTTTGAAATTTTTTCTGCGGTGACCTCCAGGATTAACGACGGGAAGCCCTTTTCTTTTATACCGATGAGAACGTGATCTTTTTTTTGGCGAAATTTTACTATTTCTGTTTTATCCCCGATGGGAAAGTCTAGGTTTCCAGCAGTGATTGTTCCAGCCTTCTTGTTTATAATAACTCCGCCTTCTTCTAATAATTTCTCAGCTTCTTCGTTCTCTTCCCATTTCACTTTTTCCGCCGGAGCTTCCGCTGTTTTTTTCACTGCTTCCACGTAGTGGAGACTGACGTATCCTTCGAGATCTCCTTTTTTGACTTTTACCATTGGGTGTTTTTTTACCATTTTTACTTCTGGATTTCCATTGGTAAGTACCAACTGAAGTTCAGATCCTTTTGGAGCAAGACCAAGTTTTTCTCCATTTTCTGCTCGGATTCGTAGCGGATCATTTTGGGTTACTACTCTCACAGTATCACTTCCGCCTAGTTGGTCTTTTAATTTTTTTGCTTCAGGAGGTTCTGTGGTATCTTTCTTCAGATCTAGAGCTTTTCCTAGATTTGTCATATTCTCTCCACCAGTCCAGTCCCAGTCGATTTCAGGTTCTGGGTTGTTTGGATCTTCTTGTGGGATTTCTTCTGTTGATTCTGGTTCTTCAGAAGTTTCTGGTCCTGCAGCTGGAGCGAGAGGAACTTCTGTATTTACTCCTCCATTTCCTTGTGGCTCTGGACTAGCATCCTCTTCAGTCTGTGCTGCCTCTGGATCAGTGCTTGCTGCGGCAAATTGTGCAGCAACATTATTTCCGGAACCTGCATTTGGAGCTGCTGTGGAAGTGACTACAGCCTGTGCTGCCTCTGGATCAGTACTTGCTGCGGCAAATTCTTCAGCAACATCATTTCCAGAACCTGCGTTTGGAGTTGTGTCTGGAGCATTAATAGATGTTTCTGCATCTGGATCAGTGCTTGCTGCGGCAAATTCTTCAGCAACGTCATTTCCGGAGCCTGCGTCTGGTGCAGAAGCAGGTTTTATTGCTGGAGGAATAGGGATTGTTCCTAGCTTCTTTTCAGCGTACAATTTATTGAGTTCATCTCGGACAGCTTCCTGTTCACCCCGTTTAAGATTTTTCCATTCCTTGATACCATAAGTAATATCTGCATCCATCAGAGTTCCTTCTTGTCCAACCTCTAACCTTACCCCCCGGAGACTGCCTCCTAAATTAAAGGGAGCACCTTTTTCTGCTTTTTTTAAAATATTTTTTCCATTTTCAGCAAGGTATTTTGTTATCTCATCAACTGCGGCTTGGGCTTTCTCTGAGAGTGCTTCAGGTGCAGCTGCTGCCATTTCTTCTGCAGTGGCGGCTCCTTCTTCTGCGGCCTTTTTTGGATCCACAGCTACTGCATCGTTAAGTTTTTTGGCTTTATCTGTCTTTGAAGCAGCTTTTTCTACCGGTTCCGATTTTTCTGGTCCTGCCATTTTTTTAAATGATTAAATATTAGGATTGATTTTCCGATTTCTCGGTTATCTTCTCATTATACCACAAAAAAGAATGAAAAACAAGCAGCTTTTGGAAATGACTGCTGTATTTTTTTTAAATTCCCTGAAACCGCTCTGTGATGGCTATCCATTCTGTAATCTCGAGGGTTTCTGCTCGACGATGGGGATCGATGTCACCCAGAAGCTGCTCTGCAGGGATCCCGAAGGAACTTCCCAAAAAATTCCCGAGTTTTTTTCGTTTTTGTGAGAATCCCGCATTTACGACGGTGAAGAAGTCTTTTTGCATTTCTTTTTTTACCAGTGGTACATCTCGGATATTTAGTTTTATCACGGCCGAGTCTACCTTTGGGATTGGTTGGAAGTTTTCTCGTGGAACTTCAAAGCAAATTTCGGATTCGGCAAAAACATCGACCGATGTTTTGAGAATGGAGTTTTTTTTGTCACAGAGTTTTTGGGCGACTTCTTTCTGCACCATCAGGAGAGCAAATTCCGGTTGGTTTTTGGTTTCTGCCAGGAGCCTTTTCAAGATCGGAGAGGTGATGTGATACGGGATATTGGCAATTACACAGTAATTTTTTGTCCCCCAAATTTCATCTAAATCCAGATCGAGGATGCTTCCAGAAATTAGATGAAAATTCGGTTTGTGGGCAAAGTCTCGATTGAGGATTTCAATGGCCCGTTCATCGAGCTCTACGGCCGTCACATTGGCATTGGCGGCCAGTAATTTAGTCGTTAAAAATCCCAGTCCAGGACCGATTTCTAGCACGTTTTTTCCTGTGATTTCTCCTGCTGAATTGATAATTTTTTTCCGAACTTCTGTACTCTGGAGAAAATTTTGGCCGAGAGATTTTTTGGCAAACACCATTTTGAAATAAAGTTTAAAAAATTTCGGATTTCGGAATGCGGAATTCGGATTTAATTTTTTGTAGCCTTTTTGTAGGTCCAGATACAGAGACCAAAGACAAAAATGGTCATGATTCCGATGGCGATCAGTTTTTCCATGCCAAAAAGGAAGATGGCCCCACCACCAAAGAGAGCGGAAAGGAAAATAAGAAAAATCGAGGCCTCCCTCTCTCCAATGATCTGAGCCAGGTTGTGGTGGAGGTGAAAGAGATCTCCTTTGATGGGAGATTTTTTGTCCCAAAAAATACGTCGGAGAACTACGAAAATTGCGTCCAAAATGGGAAGGCCTAGGACGAGAAGGGTGGTGGCAATCTTTGCTCCAGAAAAAATTGCCATTCCGGCCAATAAAAAACCTAATACTTGAGACCCCGTGTCTCCGAGGATTATTTTCCCTCGCAAAAACCACCAAAATCCTCCCGCACAGCATCCGGCCAGGAAGAAATTAGCCATTGTCAGGGACATATGTGTAGGATCAAAGAAAAGTTCTGGCCTGATTAGTCCCAATATTCCAAGCGTCAAAAAACCAACTCCTGAAACACCAACCGCCAATCCTCGAATTCCGTCAAACCAGTTCATGGCATTTTGTACGGCGATGATCCATCCCACCGTTAAAATGAAGGAAATAAGAGGGTATCCGGCTAATTCAAAATTGGTGGCTTGAAAAGGATTTCCGATAAAATTAATTCGGATCCCAGCAAAGAAAATTCCAGCTGCGATACAAATGTGAAGTAAAATTCGGAAATAAGCGGAAATTGGTTGGCGGTCATCCCAAAAACTTAAAATTCCAAGCCCTAAAATGGCCGGAACAAGCACCAAAAATTTAGCATCAAAATATAAGATTCCAAAAGACAAGAGGAGAAAAATAAGCCCTCCGGGGTAGGGAATTGGCTTCCTTTTTAGCCCATATCGTTCTGGAAAATCGAGCAAGCGGAAGAAGGGAAAAATTTTTAGTGCCAGCAATGTAAACATGGCAGAAACTCCCGTTGCCAGAGCAAAAATTTGAAGTTGTTCCATTCACAAGAATTTGTAGCACAAAGACACTTTTTTGTCATGTTAAAACCTTTTTAAAGCTTTGTTTTGAGGATGTTTTTGTTTCTGTGGTCTGATTCCGGACAAGCCGGAATGACAAAGTTGTGTTGACTTCTCCGCTGTTTTCCGCTACAATTCGACGGATTTAATTATTCTCACATGAGATAATTAAAAAATTTTTCCCAAAAGATCTGATTCAGAAGAGTTGGGCGAGAGGAGGAATTTAGGCTCAAAAAAGTTCGCAAAAGAACTGAGCCAACTGATCTTTTACAGCTTTGTAAGAAAACAAGTCTCCCTTGAGAGGGAGATTTACCATTCGGTCTTGAGCTTTAAAATATTGATACTCATGGTCGAAAGAGAGGGTTTTTGTGCACAAATTAATGGTTGTATAAAAAATCCCCCGAACCCCTTCGCAAAGGGGGCTTAAATTTCTTTAATCCAAAGCAATTTTTATTTTTTAACTTAACAAAAAGATGAAAGACAAACTTTCGCAGTGGTTAACGAACGAAGGGTTTACTGGAGACAACAAAAAAAACAGTTCTTCTAGCGATTCTTCCAAACAAAAATCAACTAAGCCTTCAAATTCCGAAAAATCAGGAAAAGGAGGAAAAACAAAAAAAACGAAAAAGACGCATAATCATGCGTCTCAACAAAAAAAATCGAACTCACAAGGGGCACAAACCTCGATCTTTTCGAAGAACGATCCATTTCTTCATCGACCAACCGTCGAAAAGAGAGAAAAGTTTCATCCGACGAATTTTCTTCCCCCAAAAAATGTGGGAGATATCCGTGTAGTTCCTCTCGGGGGAATGGAACAAGTAGGAGAAAATATGATGTTTCTCGAGTGGGGAGATGATATTGTGATTATTGATACCGGATTTTTGTTTCCTTCCCCAGAACATTTGGGGGTGGATGTACTGATTCCGGATATTTCTTATTTGGTCAAAAACAAAAAGAAAATTCGAGGCATAATTTATACCCACGGACATCTGGATCACATCGGAGGGGTGCCATACATCCTTCCAGAGCTTGGGTATCCGCCGATGTATGCGACTCGATTGACGAAAGAATTGATCTTCGCCCAAGGACAGGAGCACGGGATCAACGACAAACTAAAAATTTCTGAAATTACCCCCAAATCCAAGATTAAGCTGGGGAAATTTGAATTTGAATTTTTTCACATCAATCATTCCATTCCAGATGGAGTAGGGATCGTAGCAAAAACCCCCTATGGGGCGATTGTGCACAGTTCTGATTTTAAATTTGATTACAACCCTTCCGACGATCAACCGATCGATTTGGGCCGAATCGCTCAGATTGGAAAAAATGGGGTAGCTCTAGCCCTGGTGGATTCTACAAGCAGCATGAAATCAGGACACACACTTTCAGAATCTGTAATTGAAGACACGCTGGAAAAAATCGTTTGCCAGGCACAAGGTCGGCTAATCATGGCTACTTTTGCTTCGAACATCGGTCGAATTTCAAAAATCATTGAAGCGGCAGAAAGATGCGGTCGAACAGTATTTCTCTCCGGTAGATCTATGGAGCGAAATGTCGCGATTGCCAAAAAACTCAATTATCTCCGATGTCGAGAGAATTCTCTCCAAAGGATGGGACCTGCAGCGGACAAGATGGCACCGGACAAAGTTCTCATTCTTTCCACTGGTTCTCAAGGAGAAGAACTCGCCGCTCTTACACGAATGGCAGCGGGAACCCATGCAAAGATTAAACTCACAGAAAACGATACTGTGGTTTTTTCTTCTTCTCCGATTCCGGGGAATGAAATGGCGATTGTTTCAGTTTTGAACAATTTAGCTGAAGTAGGAGTAAAAATGATAGATTACAAACAGATGGATATCCATGTTTCCGGACATGCCCATGCAGATGAATGTAAATTGATGACCTCACTACTCAATCCCAAATATTTTGCACCAATTCATGGGGAACCTTTTATGCGGTACGAGCATCGAGATTTGATCGTAGAAAATTTACAACTGAAAAAGGAAAAAACTTTTATCATGCAAAATGGCCAAGGAGTAGTGATCAATGCAAAAAATGCTCGGTTAATGACCGACAAAGAGCGAGTAGCCGGAACAGAAACACTCATTGAGCTTGGAGAAAAAGTACATGATCAGGTGCTAGAAGATCGAAAATTCATGTCAGAAAATGGGATTATTATGATCAAACTCGAGCAAACAGGTGGAAAGATTAAAAAATTGAATATTCGAGCGAGAGGGTTTCTCTACATGGATATGGAGCATGAGATTTTTAAACTCTTGGGAAAAGAAATCAGACAGAGCTTTGATCGAAACTACGATCCTGCACGACCAATCCGAGTACTGGAAAAACCACTCAAAATAGCGGCTCAAAAATTTATTTTTCAGAAAACTAAGAAGGAACCGATTATTGAGGTGATGGTTGGGGAATAAAAGTTGTAGGTTATAGGTTGTAAGTTGTAAGGCATAATTAATTTAATCCCTACAACCTACAACTTCCCACTTACAACTTATTATTTTTCACCATAATTTAAATTTGCTCGCAACAAAAAATCGTAAAAAAGGACTTTCTATTTTTTGAACAAATCGTATACTCTTGTCGTTAGTTTTTAATTCTTAAATGAAAATGAAGAAACAATCTGTGGCATTCGTTTTGGGAGCTACCATCATGGTGGGAAGTGCTCTTGCTATTTCTTGGCCATCCCCTCCGTCTGGAGAGACTGCAGGTGGTAAGATCGGATCTCTGCTCTACGCAGACACTGGAAATGGATTTGTTGGGATTGGGACCCAATCTCCTTCTGCTAAATTGGAAGTATCTGGTGGGGTGATCAAAGCTAGTGGTGGTCTCGTTCACGAAAGTCGAACAGACGATCCAAGTTCTCCTGCTGATGGGCAAGTTTGGTTCCGATCAGACATTTAGTCAGTTGTCAGTGAACAATTAACAATGATCAATTAAAAAAGCGGCTGATGGCCGCTCTTTTTGTTTATACTCCGCCGCTTTTGAATTTCAGAATTTGATAATGCACCGAAGCTTGTCTCCATCCTGTCCGTCGAAGCTCCATGAGCGTAGTCGGATGAATCATAGAGAGAAGAATGAACAAAAGCTATGGCCCGTCCGTCGTAATCGAAATTAAATAGAACGATCAAAAGTGAAACTCTGATAAAAGTTGTACTGCATGCTTTTGTTCAGAACTATGGAGGGTGGAAGCATAATACTCATAATTTTTAAAGCGGAGGTGTATAACAAAACAATAGAATTATTTCACAGTCACACTCTTCGCGAGATTCCTCGGCATATCCGGATTTAGTCCCTTCAAAACGGCCAAATGATAAGCTAAAATTTGGATTGGTACGATCGTGGCAATCGCCTGTGCTCCATTGCAATCCGGAACTCGGATCCATTCATCAAAAATTTCATTATTCTCTGCACTGACTCCAATAATTCGTGCCCCACGAGATTTTAATTCTGTGGCATTGGAAATTGTTTCCGGGTCCCCGCCTAGGACGATACAAGGGGTCCTTTTCTCAATCAATGCAATCGGCCCATGCTTGAGCTCTCCCGCAGCAAATCCCTGTGCGTGGATGCAGGAGACCTCTTGGATCTTGATCGCTGCCTCCAGGGCCATCGGATAGAGTGTTCCCCGTCCAATGATGAAAAGATTGTTACAGTCTGCAATTTTGTCTGCCAAGTTCTTTATTCGTTCTTCGTATCGAGGATTGAGTAGGTCGTTGATATTTCCGGCCACAGACCAGAGCATTTGGCGTCCAATGTTTGCTTTTTCTGCATCTGCGTGAGCCAGAAGAAAAAGGAGTGCCATCTGACTGGTCGCCGCCTTGGTCGAAGCGACGGCCTTTTCCACACCGGCATTGATGGGCAAATGTACATCAGAAATTCTGGCAATTGAAGAGCTTTCCACATTGGTCAGCGAAAGGATGTTGGCTCCGGCTTTTTTTCCTCGTTCCAATATTTCCAATACATCGGCCGTCTCTCCAGACTGAGAAACCGCAATGATGGCCGTATCTGGCCGGACAAATTGTTCGAAGTACGGCATTTCCGAGGCGGGAACGACGTTAATTTTTCGATGAGAAGCTTCTGCGAAAAAGTACTCTGCTGTCACAGCTACTTTGTGTGCCGTCCCACAGGCAATGAAGTAGGTCCCTCGAGATTTTTGAAGTAATTTTACGGCTTTTTTGAGATTTTCATCTTTTTGGTTTATCGCCCGGGCGATGGTATCTTTTTGGTCAAAGATTTCTTTGATCATGAAGTGGGGAAAATCTCCTTTTTCGGCTTCTTCTACATTCCAGGGAACTTCTATATCTCTTTTTTTCTTGGCTTCCCCAGAGCTTAGATCTGAGAAATGAACCTCCCCCTCGTGCACGTGGACCATTTCATTGTCGTCTAGATAATTCACCACATTAGTTTCTGCCAAAAAAGCCGGAATATCAGAAGCGATAAAAGTCTGGTCTTTTTTTCGGCCAATAATGAGTGGTGATCCACGACGAGCGGCAAAAATTCCTTCTATTCCTTCGATCATGACCAGAATGGCAAATCTTCCGGTGATCTCTTTGGCTGATTTTCGGATGGCTTCTTCAGGATTTGATCCAGTTTCGAGAAAACTATTAATCAGCACCGCGATGACTTCCGAATCGGTTTCGGATAAAAATTCATGATTTGGGAAATCCTGCTTCACTTCGGCGAAGTTTTCAAAGATCCCGTTGTGGACAAGGGTTACTTTTCCCGCCTGATGAGGGTGAGCATTCTCTTTTGTCACGCCCCCATGAGTGGCCCATCGGGAGTGTCCAATCGCTTCGTTTCCAGCTTCAAAAGTTTTTTTTACGTCAGAGATTTTTCCGGTTTCTTTTTCGAGACAGGCGACTTTTGATTCATTTCTCACGCAAATTCCCCAGGAGTCGTAGCCTCGATATTCGAGTTTTTTTAGTCCTTCGAGGACCACTTTACCAGCATCTTCTGCACCTGAGACGGCAAATATTCCGCACATTCGTCTTTTAAAGTTAAGTTGTATAAAGAATTACGAATTATGAATTATGAATCAAGGGGATTTGTAATTCATAAAATAAAAAGAATCCGAGTCCTCCTGTCATGTTGGGGAGGACTCGGGATTTGCCATTGAGGGATCAGCTTTAGAGAAGCCATGTCAAGCCAATCCCTACGAACGTAACGACGGTAGCCCAACCTATGTATTTTCTCAGGTTCTTTTTTTTGCCAAAGCAAAAAGAAAATAGATAGAGGGCCACGATTGTGATACCACCCATTATCAACAGGAAAAATCCTGCGATAAAGAAGTAGTCACGAATGTCACTCATGTTCATATCATCACCTCCCAATTTTTGTCAGAACCTAAATGAGTAGACAGTTCGGAGATTTTGGATTTTGAAGTGAAAAAGTCAAAGCAATACTCCCTACAAAACGAAAAATTTGACACGTGGGACGTTTTTAATAAGATCCCCCTACAAAAAACTTGGAGGATTAGATTATTAGAAGATTGGAAAAACTGCCAATCATCCAAATTGTCTAATTATCCAATCATCATTTTTCCCGCACAGCGGCCCTATTCTGTTTCTTAATTTATCAAACTATGCTCGTAATCCGGTTTGCACGAAGAGGACGAAAAAAAATTCCATTTTATGACTTGGTAGTAGCAGAAAAATCCCAAGCGGTTCAAAAAAAGATCGTTGAAAAATTGGGTTATTACAATCCACTAGCCAAGGACGGCGAAGGAGAACTCGTTTTTGACGCGGAAAAAGTGAAAAAATACGTTGGAAATGGAGCCCATCCGTCTCAGACAGTGGCTCGATTATTGGCAAAAAATGGGGTGAAAGAAGTGGGGAAGTTTATAGAAGAGAGAAAAACGAAGCCAAAGAAAGAAAAGAAGGCAGAAGAGAAGAAGGAAGAAGAAGCATCTAAAACAGGAGAACAAGCAGAAGGTAAAAAAGAAGAGACTCCGCCTGCCGAAGAAACAAAGGCCGAGGAAAGTGGTTCAGAAGAGTCAACTCCTACAGAGGAAGCAATTGAAACAAAACAAGAAGAAGCACCAGCAGAAGAGGCTCCACCAACTGAGGAACCGAAAAAAGAAGCTGAAGAGTCGGCACCACCAGCTGAAGAAGCAAAATCAGAGGAAGGGCAAAAAAAAGAATCATCCTCTGCCAAGGCTTCGGATGACAAGGAGGAAAAAGCAGAATAATTTTATTTGTTTATTTGTAATTTTTTATTTAATATTTCCATGTCAGAGAATCAGAGTGCCATAGATTTTGTTCGGTATGTTCTAGAGCAGATATGTAGTGAAAAAGAAGCTATTTCTGTGGAAGAGATTAATGATGATCATGGCACAATGATACAAGTAGAAGTTGCTGATTCAGACATGGGAAAGTTGATCGGAAAAGGAGGCCAAAATATTTCTGCCCTGAGGACTTTGGTTCGAATCATGGGCGTTCGAGAGGAAAAAAGAATTGCTGTAAAAATTTTAGATTCTAATTCTTAAAAAAAATGCCAAAACCAACTGCCGCACCCGCTGTAGAGTATCTGAACACCGTTCCTTCTGGGGGAGATTACATTGGAGCAGGAGTTCCCAAAACTATGTACGCCATTGATTTATCACTCAATGAATTGGTGCAAATGTTTGTGGTTTACGCTTTTATTATTGCAGCAGGATTATCAGCAATTTTTATCTTCTTTGGAGGGGTTTCTTTTATTCTTTCTGGGGGGAATGATGAAAAGATAAAACAAGCGGTAAACACCATTCGATACGCAATTGTGGGGCTGATCGTAACGATTTTGAGTTTTACATTTGTGACGATTGTGGGTCGAATGTTTGGACTTAATTTTTTGGATTATCTTTCCTACGGACAGATTAAAGATTCAATTAATCGATTGATTCAGACTGGGCAAAAACCAATTCAGCAATTTGATTCTGGAGCAGGAAGGAGAGGGTTTGAGACTATTCGTTAGGGAACGGGGAATAGGGACGAGGAAATAGTTTAATAATTTAAAAATTGAAAATTCTAGAAGAACTTTTCAGCTTGTTAAAAAATGCATGGCATTGGTTTTTAGAGGCTCTTTTTCCACCTCGGTGCGTGGTTTGTAAGGCAGAAGGAGCTTATTTGTGTTCAGAACATCACAAATTTCCAAAAGCTCCCAAAAGCGAGGCACATTTCCAGTTTTTAGATGATATTGTGGCAGCCACAGCATATTATGATCCAACAAGTGAAAAAATAGTTGAATATTTTAAATTTCGGGGATTTCAGGAGATTGCGGCGATTATGGCTGCAGAGATGGTAAAATCAGCCCCAAAAGGCTTTTTTGATAGTGCTGTTTTACTCCCAATTCCACTCTATTGGACGCGGAAATTGTGGAGAGGATTCAATCAGGCAGAGATTTTGGCCCAGGAAATCCAGAAATTAGTCCCAGGGATTGAAATTTTAAACGATCTAAAACGGAGTAAAAAGACACTTCAACAAGCCAAATTAAGTAAAAAAGAGCGGGCAGAAAACGTACAAAATGCTTTTTCTTGGGCAGGAAGAAAAATTCCGGAAAAGATTATTTTGATCGATGATGTGGTGGCCAGTGGGGCGACGTTAGATGTAGCGGCTGAATCCTTGAAAAAGAGCAGGGCAAAGGCAGTTTTTGCCCTTGTTTTTGCGAGAGGAGGGAAAAAATAAAGGTTGTAAGTGGGAAGTTGTAAGTTGTAAGGGATAATTGACTTAACTCCCTACAACCTCCTACCTATAACCTACAACCTTTTTCCCTTGTTTTTACTGCTTTTTTCTGCTATAATAAAGGGAATTTTATTAGATAATATAATGCAATTCAAAGTTCCTAGAAACGTCCAACGAGAAGACACCATTCTGTGGTTCATAACTTTTCGACAGTTTTTGATCCTTTTGGTGGGCTTCGGGATGTCTTATTTCATGTACACAAATCTGACGAGGAACTACCACATGAATCAGATAGAATTAGCCCTCTGTTGGATTCCAGCTGCGGTGGCGGTGGCGTTTGCTTTTTTTACTATCAAATCCATCCCACTGTTTCAATTTCTCTTGCTGATGATAGAAAACACTTTTTTTCGTCCACCGCGGAGGTATTGGGTACACGCGGGAGGAGATCCTTTTGTTTCTTTTACCACGCCCTTCTTCCCAGTGAAGAAAAAAGAAACCCAGAAAGCAGAACCAAAGAACGTTTCTCAAAAGAAAATTAAAAATGTGGCGGAAATGTTGGATGGGAAGAAAAAGTAAATCGCAGAAGTGCAGATTTAAAAACGGATTACGCTGATCACACAGATTGGATTAAAAAATAAAAATTAAAAAATACTTCCCACTTACAACCTACAACTTACAACCTTTTAAAAACTAAGCTCTAAATTATGAACGATAAAGATATGGTTAAAAAAGCGAAAAATAACAAACTGCTCTCTACGCAGAGGTATCTCCAGGTGTCTAGTATTCACGATGATACTTTGGTGCTCAAGGATGGTGGGGCACGAGCGATTTTGGAAGTGAATGCCGTGAACTTTGACCTCAAATCTGACGAAGAGCAAAATGCTTTGATCCTTTCTTACCAGCACTTTTTGAATGCCTTGGACTTTCCGGTCCAGACTTTGGTTCGATCTAGAAAACTAGATATTGACTCCTACATCGAGATGCTGGAAGAAAAAAAAGGAGACCAAAATAATGACCTGCTTCAAACCCAGATGGGAGAGTATATCGAATACATCCAGAGGCTGGTAGAAGCGACCAACATCATGGAAAAGAAGTTTTTTGTAGTCGTCCCACAGACTCCATTGCGAGCGGTAACTAATTCTGTTTTTTCCAAGTTTTTGAAATACATCTCCCCAAGTGATGATGTGGCAGGAATTATCAAACGAAAACGAGAGTTCAAAGAACTCACCACTAAACTTGATGCACGGATTAACGTGGTAAAAACTGGGCTCGAAAACTGTGGTTTGGCCGCTCGAAGATTGGAAACGGGAGAAATTATTGAGCTTTTTTATCAGGCACACAACCCAGATATATCTCGATATCAAAAAATGGAATATCCCGAAGATTTGGCACCACTAGAAAACCCACAAGATAGCCTAGTAGAAGCGGATGAACCAAAAAAAGAAAAGAAGAAAGAAGCTCCAAAAGAATCAAAGATCTGGAAAGTGATCAAATGGATGTTTATTATCGTTTTTGTACTGATTGTTGTGATTGTGGGGGCTTACTTTATCTGGTATTGGACGACTGCATAATTTAAAAATTCGATATCACATTCTTCACCACACCTACCACTTGTAGATCATCATCCTCCTCTTTGAGGATTTCTGCTTCATAATTTTCATTTTCTGACTTCAAAACTACGGTATTTCGATCTACTTTCATTACTTCTTTCAACTTTGGCATCTGATTGTGAACCACCACACAAATTGATCCCACAGATTCATGATCCTGTTTTTTAGCCAAAATCAAGTCTCCATCTTTGATTTTTGGCTCCATCGAATCTCCGCGTGCTCGCACAAGGAATAGATTTCCCGGATTAGAAATTCCAAAGATTTTTGTTGGCAATGGCACCTGGTCAACTTGGTTTTCTTCAGCGAGCAGTCCCTTTGGGCCGCACTGAGCCATTCCGTAGAGTGGAAAATAAACAATGTCTTCAATTGGTTTTTTAAGAAAAGTTATATTTCCACTGGTCGGATCTCGGCGAAGGTAGCCTTTTTTTTCAAGTTGCTCCAGGTGATGACGAACTTTTTGAGGATGCTCGACGCCAATTTCTGTCCCAATTTCACGCAGACTCATCCCGTCCAGACTTTGATTGGCCAGGAGATCGAGTAATTTTTCTTGAATTGGATGTAGTTTTGTCATAAATTATTTGGTTAAAAATTTTTAATTTTTAATTCTTAATTTTGTAAATAATTTTTAAGCTCAAATTTTTAAACCTTATAAAAACAGATTTTTTAAAATTAAAAATTAAGATTTATTTAAAAATTCAAAAATTATAAAATTAAAAATTTCTGAAAAAATTATATTTGATCTACCCCCCTGCTGTCAAGTTTTTTTGTTTTGCGTCAATTTTTTCTTGACACGCTTTTTTTTATACTTATACTTGAGAGACAAGGCATCAGAAAAGAAGGTTTTGCAATTTACAATTTTCCTTTATATTCAATGCCTCTCATAATTTTTTAATCCCCCACAAAGATGACAAAAGACGGAAAAAAAGCGGCACTCGAGGCAGCCCTCGCTCAAATCGAAAAGAGCTTCGGAAAAGGATCCATTATGAAAATGGGAGAACACGAACACGCTCACATTGAGACAGTTTCTTCTGGTTCAATTTCTATCGACATGGCTCTGGGAGGAGGCTATCCAAAAGGGCGAATCATCGAAATCTACGGTCCAGAAAGTTCTGGAAAAACCACACTCTGTCTGCACGCAGCAGCAGAATTTCAAAAGGCGGGTGGTTCTGTGGCCTTCATTGATGCGGAGCACGCCCTCGATCCAGAATATGCCAAAAAAGTAGGGGTGAACACAGAAGATTTGCTGCTTTCTCAGCCAGATTCTGGAGAGCAGGCACTAGATATTGTGGAAGCTCTGGTTCGTTCTGGAGGAGTAGATTTGATCGTCGTGGATTCAGTCGCAGCATTGACTCCACGTGCGGAAATAGAAGGGGAAATGGGAGATCAGAGCATGGGACTTCAGGCTCGATTGATGAGTCGTGCATTGCGAAAGTTGACGGCTGTAGCTTCGAAAATGGATACGACCATTATTTTTATCAACCAGATCCGAATGAAAATTGGCGTGATGTTTGGAAATCCAGAAACTACAACCGGAGGAAATGCGTTAAAGTTTTATTCTTCTCTGCGGGTAGAAGTACGAAAAGGCGGAAAAATAGAAGATGG
Organism: uncultured Candidatus Peribacteria bacterium; assembly: GCA_964344775.1. Lineage (GTDB taxonomy): Bacteria > Patescibacteriota > Gracilibacteria > UBA4473 > UBA4473 > CAYFMH01. Next base: position 23,248 of record CAYFOO010000007.1, on the reverse strand, counting down.
AACTGGAGATGCCAAGCAAGCTCATGGGAACGAAGCCCGGATAAAGATTGTAAAAAACAAAGTGGCCCCTCCCTTCAAAACCGCATTGGTAGAGATTATGTTTAACGAAGGAATTTCAAAAATGGGAGATTTGCTCGAGGTGGCTACCAACCTAGGAATTGTAGAAAAATCTGGTTCTTTTTATTCTTATGTCGGCACCAAGATGGGACAAGGAAAACAAAAAGTAGTGGAATTCCTTAAAAATAATCCCGACCTCGCCGCAGAAATTGAAGGAGTCGTGAGAGAAAAAGCCGAATTGAAATAAACTTGACCTAGTTTAGTCATAAAGCTACAAGTGGCTTTTTTACAAAAGCTTTTACCTGCCTCATTGCAAGAACAACTTTTTTGTCTAGCCGACGATTCACTTTTTCCTTTTCACTCAAAATAATTTTCCCTTTTTTTATTTCAACATATCTTTCTCCTTGGAATTCTTCAGCTACTAAATGTATTTCGTCTACATGGTTTCCCATGGCTATTCTTAAGCCAGATTCTTCTTGAAAAGCTTTTTGAAGCATTTCAAACAAACTGGGGTGACCAGCAACGACTTTTAAATCAATTAAATCGGGGGCTTTTTGTTTAAGAGGTTTGGAGCTAGGCTTAAAAGGTTGAAAAATTGTAGCAATAATATACATTTCTCCCTCATTAGAAAGTATCCATGTTTTATGACTTGTGAATAAAAAAAATGTTAAACTATTTTCAAAGTCTGTACGTAATTTCTCCAAAAATTTCTGAACAAGTTCTTCTGCTTCTGAGACTTCAGTTGTTTCTTTTTTAGCTTCAGCCATTTTTAAAAGATTAAATAATACCAAGTCTATATCATGAATTTATCATCATGTCAATTTTCTGATTTTTAAGATTCCAAAAAACTTGAAATAAAAACTCAATTTCGTTAATTCTTTGTCGTACTTTTTAATCTTCTAAAAATGACTCACACACTTCCCTCTCTTCCATACGATCATGATGCTCTCGAACCCTACATGGACGAACAAACGGTGAAGCTCCATCACGACATCCATCACAAAGGCTACGTGGATGGATTCAATGCCGCTGAAGAAAAACTCAAAAAAGAAGGAGCCTCCAAAGCGGTGCTAAAAGATCTCGCTTTTCATGGATCAGGACATTTTTTTCATACGATGTTCTGGGAGAACTTAGCCCCAAAAGGCGAAGGGGCCGAGGGAGATATCGATGACCCACTTGCTTCTCAAATCAAAAAGGATTTTGGAGATGTAGAAAATCTAAAAAAACAATTTACGGCTGCGGCGGTACAAGTAGAAGGAAGCGGGTGGGCCATCCTGGGAGTGCGAAAAGAAGATCAGTCCCTCATGATCCATCAAGTGGAAAAACATCAGGATTTAGCGGTTTTTGGCGTAGAACCGATCTTGGTTTGTGATGTTTGGGAGCATGCTTATTACTTGAAGTATCAAAACCGACGACCTGAATGGCTCGAGAATTTCTGGCACATCGTAAACTGGAACAACGTCGCAGAAAATTTTGAAAAGGTTTTAGCTTGAATTTTTGATTTCCAATTTTTAATTTTGTAAATAATTTTTAAATTCAAATTTTTAAACCTATGAAAAACAATTTTTTAGAAATTAAAAATTAAGATTTATTTAAAAATTATAAAATTAAAAATTACAAAATTTCACATGAACAATTTTGACCGTTTTACTTCACCAATTATCTGCTTGCCTCAAAAGGACATCGATACAGATCTGATTATTCCAGCAGAATTTCTCAAAACGACTGAACGAGAAGGACTCGGCCAACATGTTTTTATAAATTTGCGAAAAACAGATCCCAATTTCCCCAAGTTTGAGGGACAAAGAATCTTGGTGGCCGGAAAAAACTTTGGTTGTGGATCATCTCGAGAACATGCTCCATGGGCTCTCAAAGATGCCGGGATCGATGTAATCATCGCTTCAGAATTTGCAGATATTTTCCGAGGAAATGCGGAGAAAAATGGGATTTTGCCCATTGTTTTATCCGAAGAAGTCGTGCAACATTTTTTAGCTTCTGGAGATAATTTAACCGTAGATTTAGAAAACCAAAAAGTGGTTGATAGTGAAGGAAAGGAATATCATTTTAAGATTTCTAATTTCTCTAAAAAACGACTGCTCGAAAATTTATCTGATTTGGATTATTTGTTGGGATTTTTGCCAGAAATTAAGGAATTTGTTTTAACCAAAAGTTAATAGATTTTTAATTTCTTTTAAATCTTTGTCCTCTTGGTACATCTTTATAATCGCACTTCCAATTACCACGATATCCGCTACGCGACCTGCTTCTTCGATCTCTTCTTTTGAGCCAATGCCAAACCCGAGCGAAATTGGCACCTTTACATATTTTCGTACCCGATCCAGGTAAGATTCCACATTCTCCATCTTGTTTTGTTTGGTTCCCGTGGTCCCAAATCCAGCCACACAGTACACGAATCCTTCGGCCATCTCTCCAATCTTTTTTAGCCGATCTTCTGGAGTAATCGGAGAGACGATTTGGATAGGTTTTAAATTATACTTCTGGCAGTTTTCCAAAAAATGCTCCTCTTTTTCTTCGTCAAATGGCATATCTGGAACAATCAATCCGTACACATTTAAATCTGCACACTTTTTACAAAAATCCTCCACCCCATAATTAAAAATGATGTTGTAGTACGTCATAAAAAGTAGAGGAATTTGGGCCTTTTTTTGCAGGCGTTCCATAAGGGCAAAACAATCTTCTACTTTGATCCCAGATTCAATCGCATCCCGACAAGCTTCCGTAATCGTCGGGCCATCCCCGATCGGATCAGAAAAAGGAATTTGAATTTCGATAAAATTTACGCCGGTCTCGAGCATGGTTTCAGTAATTTGCTCTGATTCAGCCAAACTGGGATAGCCGGCTACAATGTGTGTCATTAATTTAAAGTCTCGTTTCATTTTTCTAGGAGAAATAGGTAATATTAAATTTTTTCTTTCTTTGTTTTTTGATCTGAAGAAGCTTGAATTTTGGAACTTGAATTTTGGGATTTTTTTGTACTTGCGATGAGGGCGTTCAATAACATATGGACGTTCTGAGACTGCTTAAAAATAGATTTAAATTTATCTAGTTCTAAATAATCTATATCTTTTGCAATAATTAGTTGGTTTTGAAGTTCAGTCAGGGAACCACAAGCCATGGAATAAAATTGTGCTTTTTCTTTGTAAGATCTCCGGCTAAATCCTTCGGCAATGTTTGACGTTACTGACACAGCCGCCCTTTGCATTTGGCTCCTTAGCCCAAATATTTCTTCTTTTGGGAAGGTTTTTGTTAATTTATAAATCATAAGTACTAATTTATGACCTTCTTTCCAAGTAATTAAGTCTGTAAATGATTTTATTTTTTCCATGTTTTTTGCTTTATTCTAAATTCGAGCTTCAAGCTTCAAATTTTTACTTTAGTTTTTAGGAAGTTTGTAAATTTTTCTTCGTCCAGCATCGGAGCGGTGATAAAAAGATCCTTGTCTCCACGACCGGAACAGTTGAAAACAATGATTTTCTCTTTATCCAATTTTGGAGCCAATTTGATCACTTCTACAAGGGCGTGTGTGGATTCCATCGCGGCAAAGATTCCTTCGGTTTTGGCCAGCATTTTGTAAGCATCCATCACTTCCTCATCCTGAGCGTAGACGTATTTTACTCGACCAATTTCGTGCAAATACACATGCTGTGGACCCACGCCCGAATAATCTAAACCAGCAGAAATACTGTGCGTGTTTTTGATCTGCCCCTCGCTGTCTTCGAGGAAATAGCTCTTCATGCCTTCAGAAATCCCGGCTCGCCCGGTTTGCATTCTGGCCGCGTGATCACATTTCTCCTCGGTTTCGGTGATGCCTCGTCCACCGGCTTCCACGCCGATCATCTGTACGGATTCATCGTCAAGAAATTCATAAAAAAGCCCCATCGCGTTGCTCCCTCCTCCCACACAAGCAACCAGATAGTCCGGCAATTTTCCTTCGAAATTCTGAAGCTGCGTTCGTACTTCTTTCCCCACAATCGCTTGAAAGAAAGTATTCATTACTGGATAGGGATGTGGCCCACAGACTGTCCCCAGAAGGTAATGGGTATCGGTTGGATGAGCGAGTAAATCTTTGAGTGCGGCATTGATTGCATCACGAAGTACTTGACCGCCCTCGGTAACGGGAATTACCGTTGCTCCGAGTTGTTCCATCCAGAAGACATTTGGTCGTTGCCGGTTGTAATCCTTTTGTCCCATGTACACGATGCATTCGAGTCCCAATTTCGCACAAATCGTGGCAGTTGCTAAACCGTGCTGTCCAGCACCAGTTTCGGCAATAATTCGCTTCTTCCCCGTTCTTTTGGCGAGCAACCCTTGTCCGAGACAGTGATTAATTTTATGGGCTCCGGTGTGGTTCAGTCCTTCATTTTTGAGATAAATTTTGGCCCCCCCCAATTTTTCTGTGAGATTTTTGCAGAAATAAAGCGGCGTTGGTCGCCCAGAATAATTCTCATATAGATCTTGTAGCTCGGCCAAGAAATCTGGATCTTGGTAATACTGGATAAATGCATCTCGCAACTCATCCATGATGGGTACGAGCATTTCTGGAACATACCGACCGCCGTAGGTGCCGAAGTGTCCTGTTTCGAGATCGAAAAGGTCTTTTTTGAGCGACATTGAAAATTTAGTTTTTAGAATTTAGAAGTTTTTTTCGAGCAAAGCCAGAAAAAATGGGTTGAGCCAAAACCCAAGGAATCTCTGAAAGCAAGGTAACCAATAAAACTTGAGGAGCAAAAAACTGAGCTGCTAATATGATAGCTAATCCATTATTCATATTCCCGAAAATAAGAGAATTAGTGAGTTTTTCTTTAATGTCTTTTGCTGGAAGAAAATAGCCGATACAGAAACGAGCCAGAAAAAGAAGAGAAATAGCAATTAAAGCCCACAAAGAAAAAAGAGAAAGTAAATTTTCTGATAATTGTTTCTGGTTATCTGCAATAACAGTTCCTAAAAAAACAACCATTCCAATAGTACCCAAAAATCCAGAATTATTTTTTAGTTCTTCAGTAATTGTTTTTCCACATCTTCGAAATAAAAAAGCTAATCCAGCGGGAATAAAAACCATTTTACAGAGGAATAAAAGAATCGAAAAAGGGCTTATTTCAACCACCATTCCAAAACCTAATTTTACGAGAAAAGGAAGAGAAAATGGGATTAAAAAAGAAGTAAGCACCACAAAAACAGTGGCCCACATGATTTTTAAATTCAAAATGCTGGCTATCAAAGGTCCCATAACAGCAGAAGAAATTGCTGCCAATAAAAACAGTCCCATTCTTAAATTTTCATCGAAAGGGATTGAAATAAAATAGAAAAAAAGCGGGAAAAGAAAGAGGGAAATTATTACCCAAAAAATCATTTTCTCCCAGTTTGCTTTCAAATGTGTAATTTCAGAAAAATCTATTTTCAGGAATCCCAAAAACAAAGCAAACATTAATAATTCAGCAGCAAAATTCTTGAAAGGCAGAAAAACTATTGGGAAAAAATAACCAACCAATCCGGCTATCAATAACACGATTCCAAAATTTCTTTCTATGATTTTTAACATTCTAATTCTAAAAAAGTTCCAAAAATTTTCTGATTTTTTGCAGAGATACTTTCCCACCTTTCTCTATCCCAGAAGCTGTATCAAATCCCCATGGATCTATTTCTTTTTTGATTTCTACTACGTTGTCTGTCGTGATTCCTCCCGCCAAAAGATATGGAAAATCCACATTTTTTAACATCTCGTACGGACTCAGTTCTCCACTCCCTGGAACCTTTCCATCAAAGATAATGAAGGCACAATGTGGAAAGATTTTTTTGGCTATTTTGATGTCTTTTTCGGTTTGTAGTTTGATCGTTTTGATCACGGGACGGGTACATTTTTTGATAAAATCGAGGTCTCCCTCGCCTGCGAGCTGGATGAAATCCAGATTTAAATTTTTTGCTGTTTTGTTGATGAAACTTAAACTTTGATTTTGAAAAACACCGACTACCTTGGTTCGGATGCATTTTTTTCGAATTTTTTCAGCTAGTTTTTCATCAATACATCGCTTACTTGTGGGGACAAAGTTGAGACCGATCATATCCACATTTTCCATCTCACAAAATTCGGCATCTTTCACTTTTCTGATTCCACAGGCCTTGAAGATTTTTTTAGCGTTTTTAAAAGATCGGATAGACCTCATTTTTATGTTTTCATCCTGCACTCGCATGAAGCTGGTGCCAACCAAAATACCATTAATTTTGCGTGGTAATTTTTTAATGTCTTCTGTCGATTCGATCCCGCTTTCGGAAATAATAATTTTATCAGATGGAATGTGTGGGGCTAAAATTTCTGTGTTTTTCAGGTCAATTTTGAGTGTTTTGAGATCTCGATTGTTGATGCCGATAATTTGAGCTTTTGTTTGGAGCACTTTCTCAAGTTCTGCTTCTGTATGCACTTCCACCAGGCAATCTAGACCGAGCTTATCCGCTAAACTGATAAATTCTTCAATTTTTTCTGTTTCCAAAACCGCCGCAATCAAAAGAATGGCCGAAGCTCCTGCACTTGCTGCTTCATAAATCTGTGATGCATCGATGATGAAGTCTTTTCTCAGTACGGGGATATCGACTGCTTTGGTAACTTTTTGCATATCTTTGAGAGTACCACCGAAGTACTTCTTATCCGTCAAAACAGAAATAGCCGAGGCTCCGGCTTCTTCATACAATTTTGCGATTTTCACCACATCAGCATCTTCTGGGCCCAACTTTCCTTGGCTGGGAGAGTGTTTTTTGATTTCACAGATGATATTGAGGCCAGGTTTTTCGAGAGCTTTTTTGAAGCTTGGTGGAGTCTGTGCTTGAGAGGATTGATGAGTATTACTAATCTGCTTGTTGTCTCTGTCCCCGAATTCTCGGGGCCCCCCGCACTGAAGTACGGGGTTAACAATTTTGTTTTGTTTCCTTTGCTTCTTACTTCTTCCTTCTTCCTTCTGTGAAACAAGTTCCTGATACTTATTCCCCGTAATCTCATACAATTTTCCTTCATTGGTGCTGATATCCCGGTAGGCTTCAAACTTTTGGTAGGCTTTTCCTGATTTGATTGCTTCTTTTGCTATTTGATATCCCTCTTTCCAGGTTTTTACTTTGTCCATCATTTTGAGTATTGCGGCAGCGTTTATCAAAACCAAATCGAGATGTCTGGTTTTGCACTCCCCCCGGAGGATTGATTCAGCGATTTTTGTGTTAAATTTTGCGTCCCCACCAGCGATTTCTTCAAAAGCACAGGGCTTAAGGCCAAAGTCGGCAGGAGTGACTTCATATTTTTTTAATTTTGTCTCTGTGGAGACGCCCCGCTGGGACGTCTTTACGATCTCAATGATTTGGGTCGGTCCGGTGAGAGTGATCTCATCGAGCCCATCAGATCCTCGTACGACCATTACTTTTTCTTTTCCGAGTTTCTGTGCCGTTTCGGCGATGAGTTCCATTTTGTCTTCGAAGGCCGTTCCGATGATTTGATATTTGGCATTTACCGGGCTGATGAGGGGGCCAAGGGTGTTAAACAATGTTGGTTGTCCAAGTTCTTGTCTCACTTTTACGAAGTGTTTCATCACGGGATGGAATGATCGAGCGAAGAGGAAGGCCAGATTTTCTTTCCAAAAAGCATAAGAGAGGATTTCTGGTTTTGTGTCGATATTGATGCCCATATTCTCCAGCAGGTCGAAGCTGCCAAATCGTCCGGAGGCAGCTTTGTTTCCGTGTTTGGCGATTTTGATATCGCAGGCGGCGAGGATGAAGGCTGAGATCGTAGAAGTGTTAATTCGGATCAGACCAGATCCTCCGGTGCCGCAAATATCAACAGCCTCAGGGAGATTTAAATCCGTCGGTAATTCAGCCAGGAGCAGATCCGCAAAGATTGATAATTCTTCTGGTTGGACGCCTTTTTCTTGAAAAAGAACCAGAATCTCGCCTTTTTGTTCATCGGTGAGGTGTTCGGCGATGCTCTCGGACAGGAAGAATTGAATCTCTTTTTGATTGAGCAATTTTTTATCGGTGAGTTTTTGAACGATGGTTTGGTACATTTTTAGTTAAAATTTTGACTTTTTTATATCTTGGTGATACACTGTCGCCAGTAATCATGCAAAACGGATGTGGTAGATGTCTCGTCTTCTATCAAGTCCGTTTTCTTTTTTCATACGCAATTTTATTTTTCAGAAATTCTAAAAAGAAGAAATATTGTTGATATTTATCGAGCAGGTGAGATTTATCTTTTATACTTGGAATACCAATTTTAAAAAGTTTTTCTTTTTCATCCAGCCAATCCAAAAGTGGTAAAAAATCTCCGTCTCCGCTGATAAGCATAGCTTTATCAAAATTATCTTTTTCAACTTCTCGAACCACTCGCATGATTAAATCACTATCGATATTACCTTTTTGAAAAGTTTGAATTTTGCCATTTATTCGTTTTTTGTATTCCACTAATTTTTTGAAAACGACTTCAAATCCTGCTTTTTTGAGTGAGTCATAAACTACTTGTTGACTTCGATCCTCGCCTATGAAATAAAAAGCTTTTGTGATGGAGTATTTTTCGCTTAAATATCGTCTGAATTTAGAATAGTCGATGCTCCATCCTTTTGATTTTAGAGAAAGGTAAAGATTTTGGCCATCGATAAAAACGTAATGATTTGATCTCATTTTATTTGATTGGGCAAATTTTTATCGGTGAGTTTTTGAATGATGGTTTGGTACATTTTGATTTTTTTAATCCCACAAATCTGGTTTTGGTTCGTATGGGTAAGGATACAAATCTTTAATAAAATGTTTCTCAATCTTGGGGAAAATCCAGCCGTCTTTTTGCTGAATATATTGCATGCAAATAACGGATGTTTCTGAAGTTCCAAATTGCCAGATAAGATGCCGACAAGTTCCACAAGGAGGGGTGCTTTTCTCTTGCACTTCTGGGACGGGATCTGCCACCACTATATGTTTTATTTTAGCCGAATAATCTTCGTCAAAAATCATATTTGCAATCGCATGCCTTTCTCCACAAATAGTTGCTTGAGCAAGGTTTGGCTCAAAACAAGCTCCATCATGGATTTTCCCACTATCCGACACCAAAAAAGAATAGAGCGTATCAATTCCACCTTTTTCATGGCACATTTTGTTGTACTTTATGACTGATTTTTTGGCATACTCAATCAAATTTTTTTCGTCGGATGTAAATTCTGTATTCATGAAAAAACTTTATTAATTTCCTCCTACATTTGCAAACCTCCCCGCCACCACATTCTTAATCATCTTAAACCCATTATTCCCCTTCATCGTGAGGATAGATTCTGGATGAAATTGTACGCTCTCGATCGGCAATGTGCGATGCCGAATCGCCATGCAGATGTCATCAGATGTGGCCGAAACCTCAAAACAATCCGGCACTTCATCGGCCGCGAGCGAGTGATACCGTCCTCCGAGGAATGGATTTTCTAGGTCGGTAAAAATGGTTTTTCCATCATGATCCATCATGGTTGATTTTCCGTGAACCGGTTTCACGAGCTTGAGACTTCCTCCGAAGTGCTCGATCAGTGCTTCGTGTCCGAGACAGACCCCAAAGATTGGATATTTCTGCTCATAAGCCGCGATGATGGCCATCAGATTTCCGGCTTTTTTGGGGATCGAGGGGCCGGGGGAGAGGACGAGCAGATCTGGATTTATTTCTTCAATTTTTTCGACTTCGACATCGTTTCGGTACACCTCCACATCACAATCCAACTGTCGGAAGTAATCCACCAGATTGAAGGTAAAAGAATCAAAGTTGTCGATGATGCAGATTTTTTGGAATTGGGACATTTTCTTGACTTCTTTAACAAAGATAAATATAATTTAAGTAATTTCCTCCTCAGGAGCAATCCTGGGTGAATTGATCCCGGTCTTTGGCCGGGATTTTTTGTATGTGTTTTTTGAAATGGTTTATTTCAATATAGCTGTTTGCCGAATGCACTAGTTCTTTGGCTACGTGTTTTCTCGTTGAAAAAACAACACATCTTTTTGCTTTTCTTTTTAATTTTTTTATCAAGGTTAAAAAATCACTGTCTCCAGAAAACAGTGCCATTGTTCGGTATTTATCTTGTAATTCATAAGCATCTAGTGCCAATTCAATATCTAGATTTCCTTTTTTTATAAACGTATTTTGCCCTTGTTTAATAATTTTTAATTTTTTGAGAACAACTTTATAACCAATGTTTTCTAATTTTTCTACAAACTTTTTTTCTTTTTCTGATTCGTGATCAAAAGCTAAATAAATCCGAACTTCCACAATCCTTTTGTACTGATGAAGGAAATCATACAGTCGTTGGTAATCTATTTTGATTTTTAAGCTTTTTTGGGCATAAAAAAGATTTGCTCCATCAATGAAGATGATCGTATTTTGACGAAAAGATTTAAAAATATTTTTAGTCATCGATGAGGGATAAAAAAGCCGCGGCTTTATTGAGCGTTTCTTGGTATTCGTTCTCGGGGATCGAATCATACACGATACTGGCTCCGGCCGAAAGGGAGAGTTCATTGTCTCGGATATGAGCTGTCCGGATGGTGATCCCCGTATCCATATTTCCGGAGAAGGTGAGATAGCCTACTGCTCCACCATAGTATCCTCGTCTTTGTTTCTCATGCTGTTCGATGATTGCCATGGCTCGGACTTTGGGGGCACCGGTGAGGGTCCCATTGTTCAGCGTGCTGACGAGTGCATCGAAAGCCGTACATTCATCTTGGAGATGACCTGTGAGATGGGTGACGGTATGCATCACTTTTGAATATTTTTCGACAAATCGATAATCCGAAACTTCGATCCCGGGTTTACAGACTCGCGTCAGATCGTTTCGCCCGAGATCCACGAGCATGTCCAACTCAGCCCGTTCTTTTTCGCTATTGAGAAGCTCGAGCATATTTTCGTGATCTTCGATTGGATTTTTTCCTCGTTTGCTGGTCCCGGAGATCGGTCGAAGATTTACCTCCCCATCCTCACAACGCACCATCATCTCTGGAGAAGCACCCACGAGCTGTTCATCCCCGAAGTCAAAATAAAACATGTACGGCGAAGGATTCGCTTCCCGATATTTCAGATACAGAGTAAAAGGATCACCGCTAAATTTAGCTTTCATCGTGTTGGCAAAAACCACTTCAAAAATCTCTCCCTCGAGGATGTATTGGTTGGCGGTTTGGACGAGGTCTTCGTATTCGGACTTGGAGAAAATAAATTTGTCTTCTGAAATTTTTGCATTTGCCACCGTTGGCACTTCTTTTTTGAGCTTGGTTTCAATTGCTTCAATAGCCTTCACTCCCTCGGGCTCTGAATCTCGGAAAACGATGATCTCTGAAGTCTCCCGGATGTGATCGATTCGGATGAAGGTATCGTACAAAAAGAGATTAAAATCCGGCGTTTCATTTCCCGGCAAGTTGTTCCCGATATCCTCAAAAAGTCGCACAAAATCGTACGCAAAAGCCCCAAAAAATCCGAGCGGACAATTTTCATCCGTTTTAAATTTCTCGAGAAAAATTCGGATCACTTGGGCGACATTTTTTTTGTGGGCGTAGTCTTTGGATTCGGTGTCTTTGGTTTGTTTTTTGATCGTTCCGGAGATCTTTTCGTTCGACAGATGTACCTCATCTACGAGATCAAAATCATCTTTTGAAAGAGCTTTTAAAAAAGCCTTTCCTCGGTCATTCAAACTTTCCACTTCAAATGTGTCATCTTTGCCCTGCAAATGTAAAATTGGATCAACGCCAATCAGGCTCATTCGACCGTAAATCGGAGATACATCTTTGGATTCCAGGAGCATTTTGTATTCATAATCCTGGTAGAGCGATCGGAATATTTCAGCAGAATCTTTTTGTGAAATTGGCTTTCTGGATTCAACCAAAGATATCGGCCCAAATAAAAAATTATTACTCATTATTCATTACTCATTAATCATTACTAAGAATTTTTTCAAATCCCTTCGCCCCATACTTCAGCTCCCTCGCTCCGCGACTGACCGTTCCCACACTGACTCCTAATTTTTCAGCTACTTCTCTCTGAGGGATGCCTTTCATCAGCATTTTTACGATTTGGAGACGTCGGGCGATTTCTTCTTTTTCTGGAGGCGTAAGGATATTGGTCAGGAAATCATCGGCCAATTTGGGGTTATTGATTTTGACGATCACCTCGGCCAGCTCTCGGAAAAATTTCTTGTTTTTATTAAGCATTTTTAATTTTTATGTATCAGTATACTAGTACATATAACTACCCAAAAAAGAAAGTCAAATGGAAATTTGAATGAGGAATGAGTTTTTATCCTAATGGGATTCCCGTTTGTTGATCTTTCCTCAATTTTTGGGCGATAGCTCTATTTACCTGCTCAATACCATATAATTTTCGATATTTTTCAGCAGTAGAACAGCCCATACAATTATTGAACCTTTTTCCGGTTCTAGCGACTTCTTCTGTACAATAAGTTCCTCCCAGTGAGATACAGGGTTTTTTCATGGAGGCAGCCACACACTCTTTTTCTGAGCCTGGTCCATGAGCACATTCTTGATCTTCCCAGCAATTTACCGTTTCACAATCCCCCTCGCAGTCACCAGTTTTGGGGTCAATGGTACCTCTGTCTAACTGTCCCATTTTTATAAATTTTAGGAATTATTTTATCAATCAAATTTTACGCCTTTCTTTTTTTGTGCGTCAAATTTTTTGATAGAGGGGTTTTATTCTTAAATTTGGGGAAGTCAAATTTTTACTTCCAGAAAATAGAACAACTACTAGTTATCACAGTTCAGCTTGATGTAAATTTCCTTCATTTGTTCTTTGAAGTAAAAAAGAGAGATTTTCATGTTCTACTCTTGCTCTTTCATTAGAACAATCAAATCCTTTTCTTAAGATGGTTCTTGCTCCATCTCTTCCCTCTGTTGCTTCTAAATTTTTAAACTTTTCACATTTTCCAAGACAAGTTGCTACTGCACCAGAAAATTCTTTAAGAGTTTCAGCAGTTTGACAACAAGGTCCCTTTTCTATGAAACAAATAGCAGGAGGAGTTTCTTCTGGAGCGTTGACGACAATTTCTGATTCCATGTTTATAAATTTAATTAATTTTACTTGGCTTTTTAAGCATGTGTCAATAATTTTTGTACTTATTTTTTATATTTTGTCAATATCGATTCCACATCTTCCTTATAAAAACCTTTGTCATTGTACAAAAAAAAGATTAAATAGACGTGAAACCAAAATATGGAAAACTTAATTCTCGAATTCCTCGTCAAAAACTGGGACAAGAATTTGGCCGAAAAAGTCCAATTTTCTGCGGTGCCCAAGGGACAAACCGGAGATCTGGCCTTGTCTTTCTTTGAACTAACAAAAGAGCTCAAAAAAGCCCCTCCTCAGATTGCAGGGGAGATCGCAGAAATTTTGACTAAGTGTGACGTGGTCGAAAAAGCAGAAATTGCCGGGCCGTACCTAAATTTATTCTTTTCAAACGAAGCTTTTTTCCAAAAAGTCCTTGCTGCTCCACTAAATTCTAAAGTGCTCAAAGGCAAAAAAATCATGGTGGAGTACTCCAGCCCAAATACGAATAAACCTCTACACCTCGGGCACATGCGAAATCATGCTTTGGGAATTTCTGTGTCCAACTTGTTTGAGTCTGTGGGAGCGGATGTGGTTCGAACGGCAATTTTTAACGATCGAGGCGTGCACATCTGCAAGTCTATGTTGGCCTACCAAAAGTTTGGTAGTGGAGAAACGCCAGAATCTACTGGCCAAAAACCAGATCATCTGGTGGGAGATTATTACGTGAAATTCGACCAAGCGGCCAAAGAAGATGAATCGCTCAATGATGAGGCTCAGCAAATGCTAGTGGACTGGGAAGATGGTAAAAAAGAAGTTCTTGAACTTTGGGGAAAAATGAATGATTGGGCGTTTGAGGGCTATCAAATTACTTATGATCGGCAGGGGGTTACATTTGATAAAAAATACTATGAATCAGATTTGTACAAAGAAGGAAAAGAATATGTTCTCGAAGGCTTGGAAAAAGGGATTTTACAGAAAAAAGATGGGGCTGTGATGATTGATCTGGAGGCAGAAGGATTGGGAGAAAAGGTACTTCTCAGATCAAATGGGACCACCGTGTACATAACCCAAGACATTGCCACAACTTTGCTCAAACAAGAAGATTTCAACCCCGATCAGCAGATCTGGGTGGTGGCTGATGAACAAAATTATCACTTTCAAGTGCTTTTTGCGTGCTTAGAAAAACTAGGTCTTATTTCAGCAGATCATTTGTATCATCTCGGATACGGGTTGGTAAATCTTCCTGAGGGACGGATGAAATCTCGAGAAGGAACAGTAGTAGATGCGGATGATTTGATGGATGAATTATCCGATATGGCATTGATTGAGATCAAAGAAAGAAACCCAGACATGACTGAAAAAGATGCAAAAGTTGTTGCTGAACAGATTATGAACGCCGCTTGGAAGTTTTACCTCCTTTCTACAAGCCCGAGGAAGTCCATCACATTTGATTCTAAAAAATCCATCGCATTCGAAGGAGCAACGGGACCATATCTGCAGTATGCGGGGGTGAGGTTGAGGTCAATTTTTCGAAAAGCGGAAATCAATGACAAATTACAAATTACGAATTACGAATTTTTTGGAAATGAAGAAAAACCCCTCGGCGTAAAAATTCTTGAATTTCAAAAAGCAATCGAGCGTGCGGCTGAGACCAAAAATCCAACTTACGTGGTGACTTATTTACTAGAACTCGCACAAACATGGTCGAGTTATTATGCAGAACATTCAGTTTTGAATGCGGAAACGGAGGATCTCAAAAAGTCCCGATTGGCATTGGCTAGAAAAGTGTTTGAAGTACTCGAGGCGGGATTGGCGATCCTGGGGATTGAGATTCCGGAGAAGATGTAGATTTATTCTTTTTGTTTTTCAGCCATTTTCACATCTCCATCTTTTAAGCTAAAATGTAATTTTCCATCTAGACCATAAGCATCTGTGTTTTTCCCATCGCTTAAATAAATCCGCCCTTGAGACATTCTTCTATTTCCTGGGTTCAGTTGGTTTTTCTTAAAAGTAATAGTTAATTCTTTCGATTTTTTTTCCAAAAGTTCATTAACCCTTTTCTTCGTTACTCCTACCGCTTTTTCTATTTCCAAAAGTCCGATGACCTCTCTTTTCTCCCCTTCAAAAACTTGATCATGGTCAAAGTCTTTGAATATTTCTGCTAATGTTCCCATTTTTCAAAAAATAAAAACCCCCCCCCTGTACGGAGTTTTATAATCCTAAATTTTTGGTCGTCAAGATTAGAGGTCCAGTGTGAGTCCGGCCGAAGTATTTGTATTTTGTTTTCCTGCAATTCCCAGGTGTGAAAAAGCTGACTCGGTTGCGGTTCTCCCTTTTGGCGTTTTCTGGAGAAATCCTTCACGGATGAGAAACGGTTCGATCATTTCTTCGATTGTGTTTTCATCTTCGCCAATCGCAGCTGCAATCGTGGAGAGTCCCACTGGACCACCTGCGAATTTTTCACACAATGTTTTGAGATATTCCTGATCAGCAAAATCTAGTCCATTTTTATCAATAGAAAGATCTACAAGGCCTTTTTCTACCACTTTTTCGGTGATTTCTCCTTCGTGTAGGATTTCAGCGAAGTCTCGCATTCTGCGAAGCAGACGGTTGGCTACTCGAGGAGTTCTACGAGAGCAGTGAGCTAGTTTATCAGAGGCTTTTTCTTCGATTTTTACTTCCAGTAGGTTGGCAGAGCGATGGATGATTTGAGCGATTTCAGCAGGTTCGTAGTATCGGAGTTTTTCTACATGTCCAAATCGATCTCTGAGAGGACTGGCGAGCATGGAGGCTTTTGTGGTGGAACCAACTAATGTGAACTTCGGAATGTTTAATCGCATCGTGCGAGCAGAGGGCCCCTTTCCTACCACCAGATCGATGGCAAAGTCTTCCATCGCTGAATAGAGGATCTCTTCCACGGGACGACGTAATCGGTGGATTTCATCGATAAAAAGCAGATCGTGCTCGTTCAGATTTGTAAGAATGGCCGCCAAATCCCCTGGTTTTTCAAGAGCTGGACCGGAGGTGATACGGAGATTGGTTCCCATTTCTCCGGCTAAAATCATGGCCAACGTAGTTTTCCCCAGCCCCGGAGGTCCATAAAAAAGCGTATGATCGAGCGGTTCTTCTCTCTTTTTCGCCGCTTGGCAAAAGACCGTCAGATTACCTTTTACTTCTTTTTGTCCCACGTACTCATCGAAAGATTGCGGCCTGAGTTTATTTTCAAAAGCCTCCGTTTCTTCGGTAGAATTGGTGGAAATAACGGAGTTTCCTTTGGTAGTTTGTGCATTTTCTTCTTCAACAATCATCATTTTTAATTTACCAATAATTAATCAGATTACAAGATAACGAGTTTACAAGAAAACAAGAAAAATCCTATTTTAAAGCAAAAAACTCGTAATCTTGTCTGCTTGTTTGCTCGTTATCTATAAAAAACGCTTGTTTTTTTCTCCAAATTCCGCTATAATGCCCCGATTTCTAAAAATCAAAAGATGAAAACACTTCATTCTCGGCTGTCGGCAGAAACTGGAAAATTTGTTTATTTTCAAAAGGAAACTGAAATTGTCAGTATAAATCCTGCGACAAAATTAGAAGGATTTAGTCCGAAAGAAGATATTACTCAATTAACCGGGAATGTTACCACTATGGGAGTGGTTGAGGGACGAGCTTATGTTCGCCAAATCATAGATGCTACCAATGACGTAGTAAAAACAATTTTGATTCCAGTTGCTGCGAATGACAATGAGATAGTAGAAGAAAGTATAACGGGTGAAAAAGAAGTTGGGGAGCTTGTTGAAGAAGTTGAAGCTGCTGTGAGAGTTTTAGCTGCTTAAAGCAAACAACCGCTTCGCGTTATCAAATAAAATATTAGCCGTCTCCTCCAGGGGACGGTTTTTTAATTCTGCGATGAGCTCTACGACGTCAGTGAGGAAGCTGGATTCATTGATTTTGTGTTGATTTTTGAATCCCTGAGGCACGAGGAAGGGGGCATCAGTTTCTGTCACAATGTATTCCAGCGGAGTGTTTTTGATTGCTTCACGGACATTTTCTGCCTTCGGATAAGTAGCAATTCCTCCGATGCCGATGAAAAATCCGTATTCTTGCGTGACGATTCGGGCAAATTCGGCATCTTCCGTGAAGCAGTGGATCACCCCCCGCATTTTTTCACCATTTTCATACCGCAAGAGATCTTTGTTTTCTTCGAGAAAATCAAGAGTTTCATCCCGGGCATCGCGAGTATGTACTACCAGAGCTCGCTCAAATCGTCGAGCCAATCGGACGTGTCCCAAAAAAGATTCGGCCTGCAACTCTCGTAGTTCCAGGGTGTCGTTGTGATAAAAATCAAACCCTGTTTCTCCAAATCCCACGATTTTATTCGGATTTTCCTGGAATTTTTTCTCAAACCAGATCAAAAGATCTTGCACGTTGTGTGCCTGCGGACGAAATCCTTCAAAACCGGAGATCCGGTGTTGTGCCGGTTTTCCGAGATGTTCTACATCCGTGGGATGAAGCCCCAGCGTGGCGTAGAAGTTTTCATTTGCTTCCGCTAGTTTCAAAGCCGCCAGGGAGGACATCTCATCACATCCGATCTGCACCTGCATTTGCACACCATATTTCTCTGCCCTCTCGATTACTTCTTTTTGCGTTCGGTCAAAAGCGGGGAAATACAGGTGTGTATGGGTGTCTGCGATGGGATAGGTTTTCATTTAGTCCTTTTGGGACTCCATGATATCCAGGAAATAAATCGCCGCAAATCGAAAAAATTCTGCCTTCGTGGGGATGCCTTTTTTTCGCATGGCTTTCTCGATGCGTTTGTCGAATCTGACGGGGACGGTGAAGTTAATAACTTTCATTTATATATGGTTTATATATGAAAATTATATAAGATTCATATATAATTTGGCAAATAAAAAAAGAGGTGAGGGAGAAAAGGGTGTGGATTTAGTGCCTCCACAGAGCCGTATTGTGAACAGCCAAATCTCAATACGTCTTGTTCCCTTTTCTCAACCTCGGTAGTCTCCTATCGCTCGTTCTCATCTCCCAATGCAAGTCTCTTTTTTTCTCCAGCTCTCGGCTGCAAAGGAATGAGGACTGATTGGCAAACGAGGGAGTGAGGAGGCAAATTTGGGTGGCTGTTGGGAGAGAGTTCTCCTGCTTTCTGCAAGACACATTCCTTAGAACTTTTTATCAAGGTTTGTCGCCCCCAAAGTCGACCTAACTCAATAATAAGAACCAAAAATATGTCTACAGAGAACCGGCACTTTTTGGCACGGCCAGCACCTCAAACATTGCAACAATAAAATATTTGAAAAAGCAGTTTTGTCAAAAGAAATTTGACCTTTCTACAAAAAAGTATTATAAAATAAATAATTTTCAATTCACCATGTCAGATTTAGAAAGAGACAATATTATTCCTTTTATAGCCCCGAAAGATAACACTTCTTCCGAAGTTCCTTCAGAACCAGATTCAGAAGTTGGAGGTATGTTGGGGGCTTTTTCTGGTGGACATAAATGTGATGGCCGCTGTAAAAAAAGCGAAGAAGATCCCCTAGATAGAATCAGAAAAAAACTTGGCCATATCCAGCACATCGAAAACCAATATCAAATAACACACGATTTCAAAGAAAGAGAACATTTGGCCTTTCATATCATAATCCTGATCCAATCAACTTTCCGAAGCATCGAAAGAGTTATTCTCAGGCCAGCCGCTAGAGAAGAAATTTTGAGACCACTTTTCAAGATCAGGCACAGATGGACCAAAAAATTTCCCGATTTAGCCACAAAAAGATTTAGTGTCCTTCGACAGGAAAAAGTACAAAAACGAGCAGATGCCGCAGGGCTTGTTTCTAATATTTTATTGAGACATCCTATAATTTTTCGGAAATTCGCAGCAATTGATTGTACTTACATACTCGCTCCGAGCGACAGAGGGACCCCGTCTTTATTTGGCCGGCATCTGTCCCCACCGCTAGATCAGCAATGAAGCTGTCCTCTGTCTCCCCCGATCGATGCGAGATCACCGTGGTGAAGTTATTGGTCTTGGCCAATTTCATGGTTTCGAAGGTCTCAGTGAGCGAACCGATCTGATTCACTTTTATCAGGATGGAGTTGCAGAGTGCTTGATCGATTCCGGTTTGCAGCCGTTTTTTATTCGTCACGAGGAGGTCGTCTCCCACTAGTTGTACTTGGTCTCCAAATTTTTCATTCATCTGTGCAAATCCCTCAAAGTCATCTTCTGCGTGCGAATCTTCGATCGAGATGAGGGGGTATTTTGCCAATAACTTGCCGTAGAAGTCCGTCAGTTCCGAAGCGGAAAGTTGCTTTCCATCGATCAAATATTTCCCATCCTCAAAAAACTCAGAAGCGGCGGCATCGATCGCCAGCTTCACGTTGTCCGTGTTGTAGCCGGTCTTCTCGATCGCCTCCAGGATCACATCGAATGCATCCGCCACCTTCGGTAGGTGCGGGGCAAACCCTCCCTCGTCTCCTACGCCGATGCTTTCTCCACGAGCGGAAAGGATTTTTTTCAACGTGTGAAAAATCTCCGATCCAGCCCGCAGATTGTCTGCAAAATCATCAAACTGCGGCAAAATCATAAACTCCTGAATCGCGAGTCCAGAGTCGGCGTGTGAGCCGCCATTGATGATGTTCATCATTGGTCGGGGCAGACTTTTTCCCCCTCCAAAAAGATCATTGATATGCTGAAAAATCGGCACTCCTTTTTGCACAGCAGCCAATCGGCAGGCGGCGAGAGAAATCCCCAGGATCGCGTTGGCTCCGAGCTTGGATTTATTTTCTGTGCCGTCCAGATCGAGCATTTTTTGATCGATTTCGCTTTGTTCGGTCGGATCCATCCCGATGATTTCTGGGGCAAGAATATTATTTACATTTTCAATGGCCTTGAGCACGCCTTTTCCGTGGTATCGAGATTTGTCGCCATCTCGCAGTTCGAGAGCTTCGTGGACACCAGTGGAGGCTCCAGAAGGCACTTTTGCCAACACCGTATTTTGTCCATCGGACATTTCTACTTCGACGGTGGGGTTGCCACGGGAGTCGAGGATTTGGCGAGCGAGGATTGATTTAATTTGAGTCATGATTTTAAAGTTTAAATAATATAGTTGTAGGTTATAAGTTGTAAGTTGTAGGTATTTTTTAATTTTTACAACCTACCACCTCCAACCTACAACCTTTTAAATTCTAAGAAGAATTCTGTTTTGGGAAAGTTTGTTTTTTTAGAAAAAGTTTGGTACAAAAAAATGGCTTTAATTTTCTCTGAAAATGAACTCTGCAATTCTTGCCACCAAAAAACGACATCGTCTTTCCAATTTAGAAAAAATGGAAACTGATTTTTTTGAGCAAGTGGAAGATCTACATGATGTATGGTTGGTACTCCGGGCGATGAAAGAAGAAGAAAAAAATCAATCTGAATCAATGGAACTTCATGAGTTTTTAAAACAATTAGATGAAGATTAAATTAAAAAAGCAGGCACAAAAAAAATTAACCCATTAAAAAAAACTTGATCCAAAAACATTTGTTAGGCTTAAAAAAGCATTGTTAGAACTAGAAAAAAAAGATTTTTTAGCCTCCAATACAAAGCTCTTGGATAATCCTCGGTATAAAATATACAGAAAAAGAGTAGGATGATGGAGGATTTTGTTTGTTCCCACCTCAAAAAATATTTTTACTATCTTTATCATTGAGGTGAAAAAGTCTAAACGTGATTACATATCTTGGCTTCTAAAAATATATTCACAACTAGAAACATGAAAGTAACCCTTCTGATGGCGATCACGTTGGACGGAAAAATTGGGAAAGATTCCAATCATTTTCCGGATTGGACCGAGAAAGCCGACAAAAAGCTTTTTGTAGAAAAGACAAAAGAGGCGGGAGCTTTGATTATGGGGCACAAAACTTTTGAAACTATTGGGCAGCCACTCGCTGGTCGTAAAAATGTGATTTTGACCCGTTGGCAGAGGAAGTACGAAGGGCGAGAACACGATGATTATATTCCTTGTGAAAATGGAAATGAATTTTGGCTCCGATGGCAGAGAGAAGATTTAGTTTTTACTAATTGTTCTCCCAAAAAAGTTCTGAAAGAATTGGAAAAACAGGGATTCAAAGAGGTAATTTTGGCAGGAGGAGCAAAAATCAACACTCTTTTTTTGGAAGCTGGTTTGATCGATGAGGTTCTGGTGACTATTTGTCCAAAAGTTTTCGGTTCAGGAATTTCCATCTTTGCACCAGAAATATCTATGGATTTACAACTTGAAAAAGTAGAAAAATTGGGCGAGAATTCCATCCTCGCGAAATACAAAGTGATTAAATAGCGATCAGAACCTAGAGCTTAGAACTTAGTTTTTAGTTTGAAAATTATTCTGTTTGTCTCTAAATTCAAAATCTAAAAAATTTGTTTTAATGGTCTAAGTTTCTAAGTTCTACCAACTAAGCTCTAAATTATGATTCTCACGCGTCACGAAATCGCAGAATTAGTTGAAGCTGAAAAGCTCGTTTTTGAGCCGAATCTGGATAAATTCCAAAATCAGCCGCATGCAGTGGATTTGCGGCTTGGGACTGTGTTTTACCTTCCAAAAACGTGGAAACTGACGGATGAAGGGAGAGAGGTGCTAACTGTGGATGTGACGGAGTCGGCGGGAGACAACTTTGAAAAAATAGAACTCAAACCAGGGCAATTTTTTGATCTCTCTCCAGGAGAATCGATCATTGCTTCCACTTTCGAAAAAGTAAATATGAATGAAGCAGGTCTGATGGGGGTTCTCTACCCTCGTAGCTCGATCAATCGTCGGGGACTGGCCGTAGACATGACCGGAATTGTTGATGCCTACTATTCTGGTCATCTCATGATCCCGATTCTCAACAAAACCTCGTCCCAGGTGATTCGGATTTACCCAGGAGAGCGAATCTGTCAGGTTGTTTTTCACAAACTTACTCAACCGCTTGTTCGAGAGGATGCTATGCGGCATGGAGCTGCTTCTGCCAAGTATGATGGATCGGAAGCCAAAGAGTTATCATCCAAAAAAGATGCAGATGACGAGATTGCATTTATCAAAAGTGGGGACTTGGAGGGGCTGAAGAAGAATAGTTATTAGGACTTAGAGCTTAGAACTTAGTTTTATTAAAATGGATTTTCCATATTTACCGGCAGGACGAACGATCGAGTTTGTTCCGATTGAAAATGAATTTATGAAAGCAGCAAAATATGCGGCTGAAGAATTATCTTTGGATGAGAAGCATCCGACGGGGGCTGTGGTGGTGAAGAACGGAAAAGTTATCGGGCATGGAGCCAATGGATCAGAATGGCATGAAAATAATCAGTGTGAGAGAAAACTTCGTAAGAGTAAAACTGGGGAGGACTATCATCTCTGCGAAGGCTGTCATCCAAAAAATCATGCTGAACCATCGGCCATTCGAAACGCTGAAGAGAGGGGCGAAAACTGCGAAGGAGCTGATCTCTACCTCTGGGGACATTGGTGGTGTTGTGCAGACTGCTGGAAGGCTATGATTGAGGCGGGGATTCGTGATGTGTATTTGGTGGAAGGGGCAAAAGAGATGTTTGGGAAATAAGTTACACGTTAAATTTAAAGTGGATCACATCACCATTTTGCACGAAGCATATTTTTTTACAAATCTCAAGAAAACATAAAATCTGCTTTTCCAATATTTTTGCTCCATTGAACCAATTCTTCTTTTTTCACCCCCAGAATCTCAACTCCACAAAGCATTCCATTTTTGTCCAAATCGCAGAAAATATTTTCATTCACAGGGACAGTTTTGGCTACCTTGTTTTCAGAAAATTTAATGTAGCCAGCATCAGCGGTTTCGTCGTGGGAATAAATCATGAGTAGTAGGCGGTTATGAGAACTAAATGTTGTTTTCTTTCTTGAGTAATTATTATTATCTTTTTATTTTTGTACAATCCTTCGAAACAAATTTTTCCCTTTTTTTTATATTTTTTCTCAAAATTTTGTAAAATAGATTCGATAGCTTTTTGAGGAATTCCCCTTTGAGCCAATCGCTCTAAAATGTGTTTTGTAAAAAATACTCCCATTAGACATTAGACTTTCTGCACAATAAAGTTGTTCGGAGAGAAGAAATGGGGATAATGA
>CAYFOO010000006.1:0-40351 GCA_964344775.1 uncultured Candidatus Peribacteria bacterium | reverse complement strand
CTGATATTTTTTCTTATGTCTAGTCTTGTGCAATTTTATATTGAATTAGCTATATACTCCAAAAACACAAAAAAAGCAAGAAAAAGCTTTACAAAAAAAGAAAAAATACCTAAAAGACAAATCAACGTTTAAAAAAATTTAGTAATGAGCCGTGAAAAGCCCGAAAGTTTAGCTTTGCCAAGTTCTCTCGATGGAATTTCTTTTTTAGAAAAATCTGAAAAATTTATAAGGACCGTCTCCCTTTTAGTGTCTTTAGCTCTTGTTTCCCCTCTAAGTACATCATCTCCAGAAAAAACATACTTTCCTCTTATAGATGAAGTTCGAAATATCATTCTAAAAAAAGCCCTCACACCACCGAGCGTTGAAGAACTTTTTCAAGCCTGCCAAGAAGCTGTTATGAATATTACTTCTCCCCAAAAAACTGAAGCACTTTGTATAGAAAGTATGCTGAGAAAAGTTGGCCCCTATTCTCTTTATTTTTCACCAGAAGAAAAGGAACAGGTGCAAGAGATTGTTACCGCCCCTCCTAATATAGAATTTAGAGTTCTTCCAAATAAAATTGGTTACTTAAAAATTCCTTCTTTTCGGGAAAAAGGAGTCGCAATGGAAATAGAAAAAATACTTCGTCAAAATACAGAGATCCAAGGATATATTTTGGATTTACGAGGCAATATGGGAGGATATTTAGAAGAAGCTGAAAACACCATGGATTTTTTCCTTCCAAATGGCAGCACTACAATGATTTTTCAAGAAAGAGAAAGAGGGAAAACATCCTATTATGCAGAGTCAGATTTAAAAATCACAACTCCCCCTCTAGTTGTATTAATTGATAAAGATACAGCTTCTGCTTCAGAAATATTAGCAGGAACGCTACAAGAATATGAGAGAGCAATTATTTTGGGACAAAATAGTTATGGAAAAGGATCCCTAGAAAGGTTTATTTCCCTTTCAAATAAAGGATCTTTAACTGTAACCACAGGAAAATTCCTACCCCCTTCCGGAAAATCCATAGAAACAACTGGAATATCCCCTGATATTCAAATCCAAGCAGATGCAGATTCCCTTAAACGAGCTATAACAATTCTTTCTACAAAAATACCGTATTAATACCCTGAACTATTAGCCTTTCCTTGCCTTTGCTTCCAATCTATCCACTCAGGAGTTCCTATTGGGGGTTCTGGATCAGCTTCTTTCGTAAGTTCTTTTAATCCCGTGTGAATATCTTTTCTATCCCCCTCTT
Organism: uncultured Candidatus Peribacteria bacterium; assembly: GCA_964344775.1. Classification (GTDB taxonomy): domain Bacteria; phylum Patescibacteriota; class Gracilibacteria; order UBA4473; family UBA4473; genus CAYFMH01. The sequence goes on along the minus strand of CAYFOO010000006.1, from coordinate 39,111 downwards.
CAGCCAACTCAGCTAATCCATCTGCCAGACTTTTTAAATCCTTGGCTTTCAAACGAGACATGTTTTCTCCAACTCTTTTAAGAAAAGGCTTCATATAATCATTCCACGTTGCTATATCAAGTCCATCTTCTTTTTCTGGGTCATCATTCCATCCAGGTTCATTTTGATCTTCACCAAGCAAAGCTTTTTTAAATGCTTCAATAGAGGCTTTCAATTCGTTAAAAGCCTTATCTTTAGCTTCAGCTTCTTCTTGAGCTCCTAAAGATTCTTTAAAAACAACCCTCGACTTCCAAGAAACTTCAGAAGTCATACTGCCAATACCGTTCATTAAATTTTTCATTTTATTAAAAATTAAAAAATAAACTAATTAAAAGCTGAATCCAGCTCCGAATCCAGAGCTGCCATTTCTTTTTCCTCATCTTTTTGACTTTTTTCTTCTTTAATCTCGTTAACTCTTTTTTTTATTTTTTGGTTCTTTTCTTTATTGAGGCGTGTAAGATTTTTTTGGGTTTCCACAATCATCCCAATAGCTTGTTCTGCTTTCTCTGGTGGAACATTCTTCACGAGTGTTAGCAAATTCGCTCTATCTTCATCAGATATCCCCACCATCTGTTCTACCATCTGGATGGCAATCTGCTTCGGATCATCTTTTGGGTCAATTTGAGCCATTTTTTATTTGGTTATCGGAGTATTATACTCTCATTTATTATAAATTGCAAATATTTATACCAATTCAAGTACTAAACCGAACAAAAAGGATGAAGTTTTATGGGAGGAAGGAAATTGATGCATTTTCTAGGTCTATTATTGAGTTTATGGATAACAGAGGAAAGGAAATTTTCGTTTAAGTCGTTATCAGAAATATCTCTAGGAAAGTACTGTCTAAGAAGTTTATTAGTGTTTTCAACGGTTCCTTTTTGCCAAGAGCAATACGGATCACAAAAGAAAGTCTCAAAAGAGCCAAATTCTTCTCGAACTTCGTGGTGATAAAAATTTTCAGTTCCATTGTCGAAAGAAATAGATTTAACAAGTCCAACTCCGACAGTTGTGATAAATTCACGCAATGTATCTTTCATGGCAGAAGCCGTTTTATCGGGATTGATGAATGCATAGGTTTGTCTTGAGAACCGATCTACAAATACAGCAAGCACTTTTTTTGATTGAGAGAATATCATGAGATCAGCTTCAAAATGACCAAATTCTGTACGTAATGTAGCTGCAGGAGGACGAAGCGAGATATGCTGTCGTTCAGGGATTTTAATTCGAGATTTGTATTTTCTTCGTTCGCTCCAGGATTGTCTTTGTGGCTTCTTTTTGTGACGCAGATGCATCCAGAGTTTGAGCTGTTTTCCTTCCTCAGAAAAGACGAATTGATAGATTGTTTCGGTCGATAAGATAGATTTTCCATTAGCCTTTTGACTGAGCGTTTCTGAGATCTGTTCGGGAGACCAATCTTCTTTAATCTTGTTGATTACGAACTCTTTGAGTCCCGGTGATATTTCCAATTTTGTACGCTTGGATCTATCTTGTTTCAATTTCTGGGCTCGAGCTTCTGCTTTGTATGGATCGTACTTAAATCGACCTTCGTTTCTGTTTATCTCATCAGATACAGAACTTAGAGCCTTCTGCAAGACTTTCGCTATTTCTCGGTAGGTTTCTTCGGTATGTAAAAGATCTTTGAGCGTTTTTCGCTCTCTTAGGGTAAAATGATTCATGAACAAAAAGGGTTAAAGTGTAGTTACTTTGGAGTCTAACATGACTCCTCCTTTTTGTTCGGTTCTATTTTAGAAGTTAATATTCATAAATTCATATGTACTAGCTTTCCCTGCCGTCTCCAGACACTTACTACGCATTCATTTCCGTTTCTATCAATTCCTCGATATCTTACGATTCTCCTACCTCCTGAAGGGATTTTTCTTACATTTTTAAATCCTTCTTCTTTCAACATGTTTTCAGCAGCAACAGAAAGACTTTCTACTTTTCCAGCAAGTCCTATTACTTCAAACGCTGCTTGGCTTCCATCTGTTGGGAACCAAACACTGATTCGATACTTTTTGCCATCAGGACCTACCGCTTTCCCTTCGTACCCTCCAGGCCCTACCAGAGCAGATTTTTTGAGGCTTCCATCTACAAAACCATATCCTTCGGCATCACAAGCAACACGGATTTTTTCCATGTTTTTACGAGATAAAATATTGCCTTCTGCTCGTTCTGTCACAGAAGGTGGAACTGGCATTGCTTCTACTTTTCCAGCCGCTGTCGCAAAGCTGTCCAACTGACTTTCTTCTCCTGACCTTGCTATGATTTTTTTCCATGTCCCTCTCAAATCACAATATTTTTCTACAAAATAATTAGGCGTCATATCTTTGAATTTTTGACCATACTCTGGATGAGCTTGTAATTCTCGATAAGTTCTCATCAATCCTTTTTCAAAACTTTGTAGATCACCAGTATTACGAAGTTCTTGAATCACTGGATGACGCCAGAGTGTGTCTTGATCTATTCTGTTTTTTTCTTTAGATTCTTTTTTTTCTGCTTCTGCATGTACTACCTCACGAACTGATTCTGGAGACTGTCGAAACAAGAATTTTCCGATACCGGTTTCAAAATTTTTCATGGGATTAATTTTTATAAGCCTTATCCATTTCATTTTCGATCGACGCCAAATCTTTATTCTTTTTTGCTTGACTTGCCCTCTCCTTGCCTTTGTTCTGCTCTTTTTTAATATTTTTCAGAAGCAGCTTGGCTACAAAGTCAAACTCTTTTGGATCTTGATTTGGGTCGGCTTTTTGAGTCATGTTAATAAAAAATTATCTGGCCATTATACACCAAAAATCACAAAAAAGCAAATTCCCATTCCATTTTAGTAAATATTTTCCACCACCTACAACCAATCCCCCACATTTTTATACCTTCTGCAGAACCTCCTCACAAAAATCCACAATCCCCTTTTCTTGAACTTTTTTGGCTAAATCCCGTGCTTTTTTCATTTTTGACCTATTTCGTTGATAATCTTTAAAGTGTTTATACTTCCGGATATCTTCCCATAGATCATACAATTCGTTTTGGTCGCACATTTTTTTGCCCTGAGAATCATGAATTTGGCCGAATTTTTGTCGGGCTGCACCGTATTTTTTTCGATTGAGTAGATTGATCGCTCGTGTATGAATTACGGCTTTTATTAATTCTGGATTTCCACTTTTTTGAGCATAACCCTTTGCCGTAGAAAACTTTTTCTTTTCCAGATAATAAAATACCGCCTGCGTATAAGTTGAATTTAATAAATCTTTATTTTCTGTTTTTTTTGCAAAATTTTCTGCATCAGTGAAGTTTTTCGTTTTCAATCGCGTAACGGCTAGATTGTGATACGCGGTTTTCAGGTTTTTTTGTGCCAAGTCCCTATTGCTGGAGAACAAAAAGGCAATTTTTGAAGCTTCTAGGAACTCTTTGGGACTCAATCGGTACTGATTTTCTACCTGATCAGGAATATCCAGAAGATTAATCGCAATCATTTCCTCCACAGACACGAGGTTTTCATAATCCTCATAATGAGCAAAGTGACCGGTCGTGGTCTCAATATCCACACCTTCATAATGCAAACAGACATGTCCGGGGACCAGTTTTAATTTTAAATCCTGAATTGAGTATTTTTGTGCAAAAAGAGCGATGTAGAGGGTAGCAACTTGATTACAATCCCCTATCAATTTATGCTTTTTGGGATCTCGAAGGAGCTTTTCAAATGCACTTCCGGCCTGATATTCTAGTCTTTTGCCCAATGCTAGATACTGCATAATCGCAAAAAGAAACTGGAATTGTTCGTCTTTTTTCAGTTCTGCAGGCACTTTTTGGTATTTTAATTTTCCGATCAGATCTTCTTTGTTTTTCATAAAAAATGATAAAAAATCCTGCTTGATCAATTCTGCATTGGCATAACACTTTCTTCGATAGCTTCTTTTTAGCTTTTTATATTTTTTGAATCGATACTCACAAAAAACAATCACTCGGATAATATCTTTTTGCAGTAATTCATCTGCTTTATTTCGAATCTTTGCAATTGGAGAAATCGGAGTGAGATGACCAAAAAAATCATCTACCTTTTTCTCAAAAGGATCAGCATAGGGAGAAAGAAATTGAAATATTCTTTTGAACATTTTCTATCATCCTAATGATTATTTGATTATTTTCAAAAAACCGCTTGAATTTTCACGAGAAATGGATAACTTCTCCAGGCTTTGGATAAAAGCACGATCTTAAAAACACAAAACTTTATCTACAAAGTTAAGTCTTAAGGACAGATGAAGTTTTGAAAGGAGGAGCAGACAAAGCTTAACGAAATTCCGATACTTCGGAATGGAGTGTGCGTCGTCTGCGACGACGCCGGGGTGTAGCTCAGTTGGCTAGAGTGCATGGTTTGGGACCATGAGGCCGGAGGTTCGAGTCCTCTCACCCCGACCATCCTACGTTAAAACTTCCTCCTTCACTATGTTTCGGAGGACAGGTCGGATGGCCGGTCAGAAAAAAAACAAGTACCAAAAAAAATTGCGTTTGCTTTTTTCTAATTGGCAAAATTTTTTAAACTAAAAAATCCCTCTTCGGTACCACGAAGTAAACAATTTCTCCTTTTTTTCCCCTTTGTGCTTAATAGATCGAACCCACTGAACTTGAAAAGATCGATAATCTAACCTTTTTTCAGAAATATCTGAAGGATCTAAACCATGAGCTTGCTCTGGATCTGCAAGACGTTTGTTGAGGTATGGCCCATCAAGTACGACTTCTCGACTATCTTTTGTTCCATACAGCACCACTACGAGCTCTTCTTCTATCATCCAAACATGCATCAGAATGTCTCCAGGGGTGTCATTTACAAATTGTAGATCCAGATTTGGCATGTAAACCGCGGCATCCAAGCCATAGGGTTTGTAGTATGGGATTGCTACGGAATGATTTTTGGCTGCTGGTATGGGGAGGCCGGCATTGAGTGCTGCTCGAAATATAGAAGTAGAAAGCTGACAAACTCCCCCACCCATCTCCCATACATTTCTGCCCCCCTGAACGACTAAATCTCTCACATATCCGTGTCGTCGATTCACTGATTCCAGTATTTCATTGAAAGAAAAGATTTCTCCCTGATGAATGAGTGTTCCATCAAACTTTGCTACGGCTGTTCGAATATTTTTGATTCGAGAAGGAGCAGAATCGGCAAAACTTGAGCTTCCCACGGCAATTACTTCTTTGATTCCTGTGGCTTGGTATTCTTCCGGAATGAAAACTGTTTGAAGTGTGCCCGCAATCTCTATTTTTATTGGCTCAGGGGATTTTGGCAAAACCGAGACTTTGGAATCTATTTTATTCGCTTCTATTAGGGATTTTGGAGCTTCAGAAGCATGAGAATAATTGTTCAAAAAAATACTAGCCCCAAAAAACATCAAAAGTCCCGTAAGACCGCCTTTTAAAAATATTAAAACATCTTCTTTTTCAAATATTTGCATCTTTGATGCCGGCTTTTTAATGGTTTTGTTTTTTTTGTCAAAAAATTGTAATTTTCAATTTCCTATTACCAAGTAACGAGAGAGGTGTAAACTGAAAAATTATATTTTCTTTGCCATTTATTTTTTCGCCATGTTACAATTATGCATGAATTTTTTCATAATCTATTTCCTAATTTTTAAAAAAATGAAAAAAGCAAAAGACAGTTCATGTAATCAAAAAGAGTGTAAAAGTAGCAAAACTCAACAAATCCTAAAATGGAACCTTGTTGGGGCTTTTTTACTCTCCATGGCTGGACTCGGAGGGTATTTTTATTCCGAAGTAGGAGAAAAACTAAAAGGAGATGTAGTAATTCCAGAACCACCAGCGGAAACTGAATTTTGTGAAACTTTCGATGGATTTGCTTCCGGAGATGGATCAGAAAAAAATCCTTGGAAAATCGCCAATCTCGATGATCTTCAAGGAATTGATTGTGCCACTCAAAACTATAATTATGACTACGAAGTGGACGATGACCAGCACTTTGAGCTCATCAATGATATTGATGCTTCGGCTACCAGCCAGTGGAATCCAAACTATGAATACAACGAGCAAACTGAGCAATACGAAGTAGAATACTACCAAGGATTTGAACCAATTGGGAATAATGAATCTTTTAGTGGGCGATTCCATGGGAACGGACACAAAATCACTAATCTCTACATCAATCGACCCAATGATGAGAATGTGGGACTTTTTGGGTATGTATCGGATGGAGTTTTAGAATCCATAGCCCTAGAAAACCCAGAAGTAACGGGAGGAGCCAATGTGGGAGCACTAGTAGGATATTTCTACGAATACGACTACTCAAATAGCGGTGAAGGAGGAAAACTTCAAAATGTGTACGCTACCGGTGTAGATGTAGACGGTGGAACAAACATAGGAGGACTCATCGGATATGCCGAAAACAGCTACGACACGATTCTCAACACCTACGTAACCGGAACGGTTAGCTGTGATCAGTTTTACGGTGATCAAACAGTCTTAAATACAAATTTCCTTTTTGTGAATACAGCTCATGCTCAGGTGTCTGAGGGGCCAAAGGCAGGAGGACTACTAGGAATTAATTACTACAGCTCGCTCGTAAATTCTTTTGCTGATGTGATTATGAATTGTAGAGCTCAAAGCCATTCCTATCATGCACCATCCTTTATCTCTACAGTCCACGCATTTGATCCGCAAGTTAATACGATAGGAGGACTTATTGGGCAAAGTAATGGAGGAAATGTTACAAATTCTTACTTCACCGATAGTAATAAAAACAATGGAATTGGGACACTCGAGTCAGGAGGAGCGAGTGCGTTTATGGTTTCAACTCATGCTATTTATGGGACAGTCGATGTAAACAATCCTTGGGATTTTGAGGCGGTTTGGAATACTTTGGATGGAACAGCTCTTCCAACCCTTCGACATCGTACCCCTACTTCTCCTCCGATGGAGGTCTGGGTAGACGATGACTACACAGATGCGGGATATGAATGTGATAGACAATATGACAGCTGTAATGATAGCTGTAATGAAGATTATGATACTTGTATCGCTGAGGCTCCTGTCATTTGTGAAGACAATTGTAACTCCAACTATGGACCTGACTGTCTTGCTAATTGTGCTGGAGACAATAACTGTGAGGAAAGTTGTCAGATAAATCATAATGAATGTACTGAGGATTGTGATAATCCAGAAAATGACGATCACCAAGAATGTGAGTATGAACGTGATAATTGCCAAAATGACTGTCAAAACGATCAAGAAGAGTGCCAAAACGACTGCCAAAACAACTGTGAATTTGAATGTGAAGGAGAAAATGGAAATTATGATAGTTGTTATGATGAATGTGTAGAAACACAATGTGGAGGTGAGAGTTATGGATTTCACTTTAACCTTTTCTCAAAAACCTATGCTGTCCCAGCTCCACCAATTGGAAAAACCTGTGAAGACGACGGACATACTGCAAACGTGGATTGTTTCTATGATATCCAAGCGGCTGTAAATGCTGTCGCTGCCGGAGGAATAGTGCATGTGGCGGACGGAAGCTATAAGCAATTTGAGATAAACAAGAACAATATCACCGTAAAAGCAGATGGTTCTGCCGCTACGATTAATAAAAAAGATCCAAACAGAGATAGTCGGGCTATCAATATTTATGGGGGGAAAGCGATTATTGATGGACTTGTTATTGCCGGAGACTATGAAGTAGGTATCTATCTTGAAGCAGAAGGTAATTCTAATGCTGGAACAGAGATTAAAAACAACACCATTGATCTCCGAGCTGTTTCTAACCCTGGTAAATATGAAGAACTCCGAGGGATCCGAATTTATGCTTCTACTGAAAGCACGAGTGATGAACCAGTAAGTATTACAAATAACACGATCCTCTATGCTTTGAAAGACACTTCTAGTTGGCAACGTATCTATGGAATGTACCTCTCTACTTATGATGAGGGACGATATATTGTTTCTGGAAATACTCTTACTGATATGACCGAATCAGGAAACTATTGTGACGAAGAAGATAATGAAGGAGAAGACTGTGAACGATCTGTGCGAGCGATTCGAGCCCAAGGCTCTTCTGGCCCTTCTGTTATTAGTTCTAATGCTATTACGAGTCTCAATGGTCCAAATTTCCGTACTTACGGAATCCGAGTTAGATCTGGAAAAAGTGGAGGCAACCTCACGATCGAAAAAAACAATATCTCAAAAATGGGTTATGGAATCCATGCTGATTACTATGATGAAGTAGATGTAACGGTTCAAAAAAACAACATTATTGACGGAACTTATGGTGTTTATATGGAAGAGTCTGTGAGTGGATTCCATGTAAATCAAAATAACATCTACGGAAATACGGAATACGGAGCCTATAACGATGAACAAAGCGATGATCTCGATGCTGCTAGGAACTGGTGGGGAGATGCTTCAGGTCCAACGCACGAAGAGAACGAAGAAGGAGAAGGTGACGAGATCTCTGATTATGTGGATTATGAAGATTGGGCTACTAGCAAAATTAATTTAGGAGATAATGTAGTTTTCACTTCTGATAATTCTGGATATGCCGACGTGCCAACCGGAGAAAACGAACTTCGTCTTGGAAAAGATAAAAAGCTGGATCTTTCAAAAAATGTTAAAAGAAGAAATGGGAAAAAATTTGTTTTTGGGAAAGATGATGACGAGGACGAGGACGATGATATTGATGATGCAGAGGATTATTCCAATAAATTCCTCAAAAATGTAGATCTCACCAAAAAGCATGGTGTTGGAGATGTAGAAGTAGAAGTAGATTTGGTGGTAAAACTTAATTCTACTGATGAGGGAGAAGACATCATTATCGAAAATGAAGATCTGGAAGGAGTAAGTGTGGCGATCCCAGATCAAACTACGGTGATGGCTTCTGAAACTTGTGATTTCTTGATTCAAGCTCCTACTCAGACTTCTACAGAAGGAGGGAAAGCACCTTCTGGATTTTCTTTTGGAGACTTCAGTTTCGAAGTAGGATCAAGTGAATGTGTGATCCTCTTTGACCAACCATTGAAGATTGAAGTAGATGGGGTTTACACTAATATTGCTTATCGACCATCTGGATCAGAAAATTGGATAACTATTCCGACATGTGGAGGGCCCTATGAAGAACCAGAAAATCCTGAGTTCCCTGGAGATTGTTCTCTGACTAATGGATCAACTAAAACAAAAGTGCTTACCTACCATCTGACAAACTTTTCTTCCGTTACTCCAAAACCGGTCGTGGGGGGCGGTGCTCCAACTCATAAACAAAACACCTTGTCGAATGCCTACTACCTCTCAGAAAGAGGCTCCGATGACAGAGTAGAAACCGTAGAGGCGGTAAGTACACAAAAAACCCAAGGAAAAGTCACTCAACCAGTGGTATTGAAAAATATTTACACCAAAGAAACATTAGAACTCAGAAAAGATACAACAATTACTGATCATGCTGGAAATGTTTTTGTGGACATGATTTTACCGCCAAAAAGGACGGAAAATGTGGCAGTTGCACCAAAAGGAATGCAGATTTTGACAGCTGTGATAGTAAATTCTTCGACTAATGCCGGATTACAATTTAGTAAATCGTTTACCCTCACTATTCCAGCAAACGTACTCAAAAAAGATGCCGAAAATATTAAAGTATTTATGTACAACGAAGATAAAAAATCCTATGAACTCGTTCGGGATGGAGGGAGTGCTAATGCAGAAAAAGACGTGGTGACCATTAAAGCCAGAACAACAGGAGTCTTCGTAGTGATTGATACAAAAGGGAAAGCACTTCCAGTAGTGCAAGAAATACTTAAACCTTCTGCTCCAAAAATTGCGGGGCAAACCGCTTCTGTGCCAGCAAAAATTGAACTCCCTGTTCCTCCTTTTGCAGATGTGCAGGGGCACTGGGCAGCTGGATATATAAATGATCTTCGGACTCGTGGAGTAGTAGTGGGAAGAACTAGTAAAAACTATGAACCAAACGCACTTCTCACCTACGCAGAATTTTCTAGCATTCTCCAAAAAGCTTTTGGAGTCGGTATATCAACAAAAGTTTATCAAACTCTACTTGATGGTTATAAAGGTGGTGTCAACCCTTTTGTTTCCCGCGGAGAAGTTATCAAGATTATACTTGATATTTCTGGCGTAGAATTAAGCACCCCAGTCAAACAGACTAGTTTCCGAGACGTGGAAATTGGTTCACCTCTGGCTAAATATGTCGGATTTGCTGATGGAAACAATCTTTTGGACGGATTTAGTGATAATACTTTTCGAACGGATGAGGCCATCACTCGATCAGGAGTTGCTCGAGTAGTATCCAATACCTGGAAACTTATGGGAAAAAGACCTGTTTTTCGATCTTCTGCACCGAAGATGCCAAGTTTTTCTACGGACCAAAAAAGAACTATTCCAGAAAAGTTAATTCAACCCGTTCCAGCTTTTGTAGACATGAAAAATCATTGGGCAGCAACACATGTGGATACACTTCGATTGCGTGGAGTAATCACTGGAAAAACAATGAATGATTTCGTACCAAATGCTACTGTTAGTTATGCAGAATTGGCCGATATTGCGAGTCGAGCCTTTGGAATAAATCTTCCGTCGGGGGTTTATGAAGATATTTTTGCATCTAACAACAGTCCTATTTCTCGAGGCCAAGCACTCAAAACAATTTTAGATGCGTCTGGTTTAGACATTAGAACTACAGAATCCGCGAACTACCTCGATGTACCAGCAGGATCGTACTATGAAAAATACATTAATTTTGCTCGAAAAAATAATCTACTGGATGGATTCCGAGGTGGAACTTTTCAACCAGGAAAATCAATCACTCGATCAGAAGTAGCGAGAGTTGTGGCAGAGATTTGGGAATTAATGAAGTAAAATTGTTTTTTGTAAGACCTTCTTAAGCCACGAGAAATCTTGTGGGTTAGCAGTTTTACAAAACCCCCTGTTCCAAAAAAGAAAAATATCCCTCTTTTCCAATAACCACGTGGTCAATGATTCGGATTTGATGCAATTCCCAAGCTCCTTTGGCAATCGCCAGAGTCCACTTTACATCCTCTTGACTGGCGGCACTAGAACCTAAATGATTATGAACCACAATAATTTCTTTTACTCCCATCCAGAGAGGCGTACGCAAAATATCACTGGGAGAAACCGAAACATTGTCTCCAGTTCCCATAGCAATCATTTCTTGGAAAATACACTTTTTGTCTTTATCCAGATGAAGTACAAAACACTGCTCTTGCTTGGCTTTTTTGAGGGAAGAAAATTTTTCGGCTACTTTGCTCGGCTCGGAAGCATCAAAAATATCATATTTTCCATGAATTCTTCGACAAATTTCAGAAATCGCCACGACGATCTCAGCATGCCCTTTGTGAATTCCAAAATTCTCTTGCATCTCTTCCACACTATTTTGAGCAAAAATGCCTTTAAATCCTGCTTCCGCGAGAAGACGTTTAGAAAGTTGCTGAACATCTTCAAAATGCCCCCCCTTGTGCTTTTCTCCGGTCCGCAAAATAAGTGCCACCAATTCCCACAGATACAAAGCCTTTGGCCCGTATTCGGCCAATCTTTCCCGAGGCTTCAGTTCATCATCCAGTTTCTTGAATTCACTGATAAAAGTAAGTTTTTTGTCCTTCATGCTTCGAGTTAAAAATCCTATCTTTCCATTTTTTCCAGTTTGCTGATTTCTTGGTCGATAAAATCTGAATCCATTCCCATTTTTTCTAGAGAATTACGGATCTGATCTAGGGGAGGCAGTGGTTGTGTTTTATTTTTCTCAGAAGTTGCTAGTCCCCCTATACCGGAAATATTGCCCAAAAAGTATTCTACTGGTTTTTCAAAAAAACGAGCCACTCGGACCAATGCTTCTACTTTTATTTCTGCTCCTCCGCGTAAAAATCGATCTGCCCGAAGAAAATTTTGCTGAGAAGAATCAGTTTTTTTGCTTCCCAAAATTTCTCCCAATTTGGTCTTTTTAATCCCCCGATTTTCCATCAATTCTTTTACTTTTTCTCGGATAAAATCGCTCGTGCTTGATTTTTGCATAGTTTTTGAAATAGATTTCTCAATTTATATTTCGAAATAAAAATAAAATCAATGCAACTTTTTTGATATAAAAATAAATCAAAAATGATTGACTTATAAATTTTAAAAGCTTATTTTTGGGATCGGTAAAATGAATAATCTAATTCCACCGCAAAAATCAGGCGGCCCAGATTCCGAATTAATTATCAAAAAACTGGATGATATCTCAGTTATTATTTGTGAACTGGATAATTGGCTGCCAAAAAACAAAATCATAATTCAGATTTATAACCTGGTGATGGAGCTGAAAGAAAGGATTTTGAGAAAAAACACTTGAAATTTTATTTTTGCACACCTAGGATGGAAAAGCTTTATTTCTTAATCTATTTTAAGATGACTGACGGAAAATGTGGAGGATGCGGATGCGGAGGCAAAAAATAATCTCCCTCAAGCAACTCAAATGGAAGAAAAAGCTTTCTAATCTCAGAAGGCTTTTTTTCTAATAACTAAAAACTATGACCTAAGAACTACTCAATTCTCCAATCAATCCCTGCCTTCCCCTGCTTTTCCAATATTTCATTCGTCCGAGAAAAATGCTTGCATCCAAAAAATCCACTGTGTGCTGAAAAAGGCGACGGATGTGCAGCCTTTAATACAAAATGTTTGTTTGTATCAATCACACTCCCCTTCTCCTGCGCATATCGTCCCCAGAGGAGAAAAACAATCCCCTCTCCCCGATCTGACAACTCCTTAATCACTCGATCCGTGAATAGTTCCCAACCTTTCCCCGCATGAGAGTTGGCCTGATTGGCTCGGACCGTCAAAGAGGCGTTCAAAAGTAACACCCCCTGATCGGCCCAGGATTCGAGATTTCCGTGTGTTGGAATTGGAAGCCCGAGGTCATCCTGAATTTCTTTGTAGATATTCTGAAGAGAGGGTGGCATCTGCACCTCTTTATTTACGGAGAAACAAAGCCCATGTGCCTGTCCAGCTCCATGGTAGGGATCTTGCCCCAGAATCACGACCTTTACCTGATCAAATGGACAATGATCGAAGGCCGCAAAGATCTGCGTGAAAGGCGGATAAATCGTTTGTCCCGAATCTATTTCTGACACGATAAATTGTTTCAAATCCTGAAAATACGGCTTCTGAAATTCGTCCAAAAGCACCTTTTTCCAGCTTTCTTCGATTTTTGGATCAACAGATTTTTTTTGCATACAAAAAAATTAAATTCCAAATCTCAATACCCAAATTACAAAGAAATTACAAATAATTATAGATTCGTTTGTTTGGAATTTGTTATTTGGTGCTTGGAATTTTTACTTTTCATCAGAAGTTGGAACATCCCTCTGCATCCACTCATAAAAAGCTTTTTTGTCCCCATCAATGCTAAAAACAACCTGTTTTACATTTGGGAAATGAGAAGCAGTCCGCTCCACTTGTGCAAAAAACTGCATGCTTCCACAGCTCGTATTGGCTCCATTGAGGGCTTCATAGATTGTTTTTCCTTTTACCTCTTTTCGCAGATTCACATGAGCCACGCCATCGATCACTTCGATGATGTTGACCGCTCCACGAGTATTTTCTGAGAAAATAGAACTAAATCCTTGCACTTTTTCGCTCTCTGCCGGCCCCCAAAAGAGCATACTGAGAGCTACTTCTGGCATTTTTTCGTGAGCAGAAATCTTTCGTCCCACCGGAAGTACTTTTCCACAATCAGCTTCTGTGTCTCCTGCCAATTTGGGATTGGAATAATACAAAGTGATCAGGTTGGGATCGTCTTTTGGCCCACCACAACCCACTAAAAATAATGAAAGAACGAAAGCGATAATTGTTTTTTTCATATTCTTAAATCTAAAATTATTCATTACTCATTCCTCATTGTTCATTGTTAAAGTTCTCTCTCATACCCATCGTACTCCCCATTGAATTGCTTGGCATAGAATTCAAACTTTTTACAGAGTCGAAGTAGATCCTCATCTCGGATCTTTTTTGTCACGATGAGCGACCACTTTCCTTTTTGCCGCAGATCAAAAAAATCAAAATTCAACACCTCAAATCCTTCCTTCTCCAGCAGAGCCTTGCACCGTTCTCCATCCGTTTCTCGATCAAAATAAAAATAAAAATCTACATCCTCAACCTTCAGTCCACGAAGTGCTTCATGGTGTCTAATCAGATTGGCGACGTAGAGAATTTTGTTCTGAAACATGTCATAAAAAATTTTACCCACCCAAAAAATATTTATCAATTTTTATTTTGATTTTTGAATTATCAACTACAAAAAAAAATCAAACTTTTTTTGTTTATTTTTTGAATGTTGATTTTTTAGATGTTGGATTTTAGATGGTAGATGTTTGGGGAGATATTTCCCAACATCGTACATCCTGCATCTAACATCTTTTTGCCTTCAATTTTTAACTTCTGCTATCCACAAACTCCTTCCACGTCACGAGCATCGGAGCTGCAAGAAAGATAGAAGAATATGTTCCGATCAAAATCCCAATTGTGAGTGCCAAAACAAAAAAGAAAATCGAATTGGCTCCAAAGAAAAGTAGGGCCACTAGTGGCAAAAGTGTAGAAATCGACGTATTGATTGATCGCATGATTGTTTGTTGAACCGATTTTTCCACCGTGTCTTCGAAGGTTTCCGTAGCTTTCTGATGGCGAATGTTTTCTCGTACTCGATCGAGGATCACAATCGTGTCGTTTACGGAAAATCCCAGGGTGGCTAGTAGGGCAGTGATGAAAGGCAGATCCAATTCAACCCCAGCCACAAATCCCAAAACAGTAAAAATCCCAAGTACGATCAAAATATCATGAAAAAGAGCAATGATGGCCACCGCTCCAAAACGCCAAGGATTGATGGATTCTGGGATTTTTCGGAAAGCAAAAGCCACGAAAAGAATAATTCCAGTCAAAGCTGCCAAAATCGCCCAAACAGATTTTCGTTTGAAACTCGCTCCAATGTTGGCATCTACTTTTCGATAACTTTCTGCCTCGAAGTCCCCTATTTCATTTTTCAGATTTGCAGAAATTCCCTGAATTTGTTCATCCGAGAGGTCTTCGATCGTTATTAAATAATTTCCTGCTCCACTTTTTTGGATCTGTGGTTCCTTCGTTAAAATCTTTTGCGAATTAAAAAAAGTCTTTAACTGTTCACTGTCCACCGCCACCTCTTCATTGAATTTGAGATCCCAGCGTGCCCCACCAGTAAAGTCCAAGCCCAAATTGAGCCCAAAGATAAGCACCAGCACGATGCTGATACCAATCATACCAGCAGAGATAGTGAACCAGAGTTTCCGGAGTTTTGTAACGTTCATTTTAATTTAGTTATTAGTTATTAGAACTTAGAGCTTAGTTTTTAATTAGAATTTTGAATTTTAATCAGTGGAATCTGTGTCATCTGCGATCAAATCTGTGTTTCTGCATTTTATTATCTTTTCCTTATCTTTCCCCCTAATTTTTTAGTTGTTTTTTCGACGTATTTTCCAGAGATTCCAAAAAGCCAAGGCTTCTGGAGGGGATTAAAAAGCAGAGCAAAGCGAAGCAGATTTCGTGAAATCGTGATGGCCGTAAACATGGAGAGCATCGTTCCCACGATCAACGTGATCGCAAATCCCTTCACGATAGAACTTCCCAGACTGAAGAGGATGATACAGGTGAGCAAAGTGGTCAGATTGGAATCTTTGATCGCGGTCCAGGCTCGTTCGAATCCGAGATCTACTGCTTGTCCGAGATCCTTTCTTTTTACATATTCTTCTTTCATTCGTTCAAAGATGAGAATATTTCCATCCACCGCCAATCCAACCGACAAGGCTATTCCGGCCATCCCTGCCAAAGTCAAAACGATCGGTCCGCCAAAACTTTCCGGCCAGATTTTTAAAATAGTGATAAAAACGGAGATGTAGAGTAGAAGTGCCACGGAAGCAATGAGACCTGCAAAACGATATCCCAACATCATGAAGAGCATCGTAGCGAGAAGTCCACAAGCACCTGCCTTTAGACTTTTTGATAATTGTTCCGCTCCAAGAGCTGGTTGAATGGTTGTTTGTCCGCTGAGGATCACTGGGGCATCGATGGCACCGAGATTGAGATCATTAGCCAACTGATGAGCAGATTGAAATGTGAAATTTCCAGTAATCTGTGATTGCCGTCCAAAAATCTGTTCTCGAACCGTCGGAGTAGTAATCCAGTTTCCTCCCACTTTGATTCCCAATCGACAAACACCCGACTCACATTGTGATTTTTTGGCGGCTACTCGACCGGTGAGTTCTGCGAAAAGGTCGCCCCCTTCCGCATCAAAAAGCAGATTTACGAGGGGCTGTCCCACTTGGTCATACCCCACCGTAGCATTTTCTAGTTGTGCTCCACCGAGTTCCGTTGGAAGCCAAACGAGATTGCTCTTGTCCCAGGCAATCAGTTCATATTTTACCTGTGTATCGATATATTTTTCGGTGTAGGCTTCTTTTTGCTCAAGTACTTCGATAATGTGGAATCCAAAATCTGTTTCCACCAATTCAGGATAAAGCCCAATTTCCGCTGCTGGGATCGCCGGGGTTTCTTCTCCTTCCTCATTCTCAACCGCTTCTTTTCCAAACACCGCCATATCAAATGGCGGTACCATGGATCCTGGATTAAATTCTCCCAGATCCCCTCCTTTGTCTGCAGAAGGACCGGTGGAAAGCTCTTTTGCTAGTGTTTCGAAGTCTTCTCCAGCTTTGATTTTTGCTAATGTTTCTTCAGCCTTGGCTTTGGCATCCTCTCTTGTTTTGTACGGAAGATCTTCTGCTGCACGCGTAGCTCCTTCGTATCCGAAAAGAATGTGACGAGCCCTAGCTGCCTTTGGCATTTCTTTTTCTCGGCCCTGTTCTCTTTTTCCGGTTAAATGGGCGATAGCGAGTACTTGCCTTGGGAAACTAGTAATTTCCACGTTTCCATCCTCGCTCATTTCATACTTTACTTCGGTCTGTGTTTCTATAATTTCTTGAAGAATATCACCTTGATTCGCTGCCAATAGTTTTTCTGCCAAAGCTACGTCCTGAAATTGATCTTTAAAAAGATAATCTACTTCCTCATGGAAAACATCGTCATCTTGTGTCAGTACATCTACTTTTGTCCCCCAATTGTATGCATTTGTCTGGGTTAATTCTGCAGCAATTTTTACTCGGGCTTTTTTCTCAAGTCCTGGATCTTCTTCGTAGAATTCCAATCGATTATCTTTTTCCGCATCTCTTTTGGCTTTTTCTACGTTTGAGGATGGCGGCAGCTGGATCAAAATATGTTCTTCTTCGTTTACTTGTGATCTTTTGACCAATACCTCCCCTACTCCGGCTGGATTTACCCGAGCTTCGAGAGCGTCTCTCACAGATTCAGCAATAATATCTACATTTACATCATTGAGTGGATCCTCGTCAGAGTTTTGAGCAATCGCATCACTCAGATCGATTTTGTAGTCCAATTCGGTCCCTCCGGCCAGATCTAGTCCCAGGGTGATTTTCAGACTTTGCATTTTTTGAACGAAAGCATTTTCTTCGCCCAAAATAGAGGCAAAAAACTGTGGTGGACTAGCAATTGCACCGGCCAAAAGGGCGATTCCTACCACAAAAAGGAAACGATTGATGATCTTTTTTTTCATACTTTTGAGTAATTTAGAACAAATTTACCGCCAGATTGTAGAAAAAAAATAAAAGAGGTCAAAAAATTAAAATTCATTATAATGTAAAAGATGGAATCAATTTTTCTTTGGGTAATTTTTGGTTTGGTTTTCCTCGCGATTATCATATTTTGCTACAACACCATCGGGGCTTTTATTCTCGGTGTTCCATTTGTACGAAGCAGGACAAATGTGGCCAAAAGGATGGTCGAAGTGGCAAAGCTCAAGAAGGGACAAAAGGTGTATGATTTGGGTTGTGGAGATGGCCGGATTTTGCTTTTTGCGGCAAAAAAAGGGGCGAAATGTACTGGGATTGAGAGGCTTCGGTCGCTTATTTGGCTTGGAAAATTGAGAAATAAAATCCACAAAAAAAAAGCAGAATTTCGCTGTGAAAACTTTTTCCATACGGATTTGTCCGATGCGGATGTCATTTTTTGCTACCTTTTTCCGAAGTTGATGGAGCGATTTTTTCAAGAGAAATGGCCTGAGCTCAAAAAAGGGACAAAAGTAATTTCCAATGCTTTCCCCATGAAAAAGTGCAAAGAAAAAGAAAAGATTCGAGAGGGGCAATCGTGGATCTACGTGTATATAAAATAGTTGTAGGTAGGAGGTGATAGGTTGTAGGGATTTAATAATAATCCCCCTACAACTTACAACTCTTACAACCTACAACCTTTTTACATCATTTCCTTCACCGCCTCCCAATATTCCTCTTCAAAATACTCTTGAAGCTCATCTTTAGTTGTCCATTTGTACTCCACAATCTCTTTTTCATCCACTTCCACTTCCCCTCCCTCATATTTGGCCTGGAAAAAAGAAACTCTTGCCCCTACAATCCCCGGTTCGTGCCGTTTGAAATCTGCCGGAAAGAGGTATTTGTACTCCCCTACCGGTTCTTTATTTATAAATTTAAACTGCAGATCTGCCCCACACTCTTCTCGTACTTCTCTCTCTGCTGCTTGAATCTGGGTTTCTCCCTCGTCCACACCTCCCTGTGGAAACTGCCACGCATGCTCTTTTCTCGGTTTTTTAACGATTAAATATTCCTTTCCATTTTCGCTCCCTTTATTGAAGGGAGCTGTCCCGACTCCGTCGGGACTGAGGGATTTTGGGTACCGACTCAAAATTACTCCTGCAACTTTTCTAAGTCCCCCACTCCAATCTGCCAATTCTACCCAAAAATCCGGCCAAGATTTCGCTACACAGTTCGGATCACTAATTTTAAAATCTAAATCAAAAGCGGCCCGAATCACTCCAAATACCATGGCAATTCGATGATCTTCGTGAGAATCAATCCTTATTTTTGAATTTTGAATTTTGAACTTTGAATTTGGCTTAATTACAACATCATCTCCTGTCACTTCAATTCCAATCCCAAGAGAAATTAAGCCACTCTCCATTGCTGCAATTCGATCACATTCTTTCACTCGCAGACTTTCTAGACCGACGAAGTGAGAGCTTCCTTCTGAAAAAGCCGCCAAAATCATCCCCGTCATCGAAACATCCGGCATGGTACCAAAATCTACATTCCCAAGTGGTTTAATTTCTTCCGGAGGGATGATTTCTACTCTCTCCTCTGCTCGGTTCACTTTTGCACCAGTTTTTTCGGCGATTTCAAGGAATTTTTCATCACCCTGCATCGTGCGAGCTCCATAATTTTCGATAGAAATAGGAGTGTGTGAAAGAATCGAGAACGCGATCGGATAACTCGCAGAACTACAATCTCCCGGCACTTGAAATTCCCCCGGAGATTTGATCCCTGGGGATACTTTGAAATGTTTGAAATCGTCTGAAACATCCACTTTCACTCCCCAAATCTTTAGCATTTCAACAGTCATCTCCACGTACGGCCGTGATGGAATTTCATCTACAATCTCAATTTCCAGTCCATTTTCTAACTTTGGAGCCACAAGCAACAATCCACTGAGAAATTGGGATGACACACGTCCTGACAAACTCAATTTTGATTGTTCGTTGCTAGTTGTTTGCCGCTCGTTGTTAAATCCTGCTGGCAAAAATCCCTCCTCCCCCAAATACTCAATCCCCACTCTCATCTCAGCAATTGCTTCAAAAAGATCACTAAACGGCCGCTCATGCATCCGATCTACCCCTCGCAAGGTATAATTTCCCTGCATGATAAGTGACAAAGCCACGAGAAATCGAGCCGGTGTCCCCCCATTTCCGATAAAATTATCTGAATTACTCCCTTCCAAGGTTTTTGGAGATATTACTTTCCAGTCATTGTTTCCCAGGTTCTCAAATTTTACCCCAAAGTTCATCAAAGCGGACCGAAGAAATCGAATATCATCCGCCTCAAGCACATTTCGAAGAATGGTTGGTTCATCAGAAATCGCTGCCAGGACCAACGCTCGATTGGAAGCAGATTTGGACCCAGGGACAAACACTTTTTTCATTACGTCTGTAGAATTATGAATTACGAACTACGAATCAAGAGAAAATCTAATTTTCCTTCATAATTCTAACTTCTACCTTCTCCCTTCGGTTACTTTCCACACCCAAAGTTTTGCACCCAATAAATTCGTCCTTCTTCATCAGAAGCTACTCCAACACCAATCTCTTTTATCGGTTCCCAAAGGATGTTTTTTCGGTGCCCTTCAGAATTTATCCAGTCCTGCATCACGATCTCTGGAGTTTTTTGGCCGTAGGCAATGTTTTCGGCACTGCAGGTGGATTGGTATCCCGCATTGCGAATTCGATCTGCTGGTGCTCGACCATCTTGAGAAGTATGAGAAAAATAGTTGTTTTTTGCCATATCCTCCGCATGCCTCTGAGCTGCACGAGTAAGAAGTGAATCTACCGTAAGTGTATTCAATCCATTTTGCCGACGAATTTGGTTTGTTTGAGCTACCACCTCATTTTTTAGTTTTTCTGCTTCAGAAGATGTTTTTTCGTCGTGATTTTCGTTTTTCTGAGGAGATTCATCTTGTACTGGTGGTTCTGGGTGTACTTCCGGATTTTGAGGAGTAAATCGATGTCGTTGATGCGAAAAATCAAAATTAAATGCTGGTGACTGAAAATCATGAAATTTTTCAAAAGAATGATCAAAATTACCTTTTTTATCATGAGAAAACTGGAAATCATGCTTTCCGTGAGAAAAATCTGATTCATGATTCTCAAAATGTTGTTTTTTTTCTGTTTCAATCGCTCGGTTAATCTCTTGGTCTAGTTTGGTAAAAAAATCATCTCCCAACGGGTTAAAATCCTTTGAAAAAGGATCCAGATTCTGATTGGGAAATGAAAAAGATTTTTTTGAAACGGGAATAATAGATTCTACTTCTTTGAGCCCAAGCGGCATCCCATCAGAAGTAAATCCAGGGAGTCCAACACCAAAGCTGAAGCTCGGTAAATAAAAAGCTCTTGTTTGAATTGGAAGAAGAATAATACTCCCGAGAAACAAACTAAGAACGAGTAGTACGACAATTGGTCTGTCGAAGAATTTTTGAAATTTTTTCATGGTTTAGGGGGTTAGATAAATAAACACCACCATTTCAGATTTAGAAGAAATGATTGTTTTTGGATTTATTTTGATTCCAATTTCTTATATTTAAAAAAATAAAATTGTCAATAGTAATTTTACTTTTTCATAAAAAGGACGAAAAAGGCTTGACTTTTTTATTAAAATAGGTATATATAAAATATCCTTAATTAATGTTTGAAAAATGAGCTTAGAAACTGAATCCCCTCAAGCAGTCGAAGCAAGGGCTGAAGTGTTATTTGGAAACATAATGGCATATGTTGGTGAAGAAGGAGCTGTATTTTTAGACGAAAGAGGGCTTAAATTTTTTATAAACGCCTTCTCCTCAATGGAGAGGTACAAAAAAACAAGAAGAGAAAAATTTTATTGTGATGATGAGGGAAATGAAATGTCTTTTGCAAATATAATGTATATGTGGATAGAAGGTCGCAAAGAAATTGAGGAAGCCAAAGCAATGTATAATGGCGAAAAAGTAAAAACAGAAATGTCCGGAAACGAAAAAATGCGTATAGCAGAGGATTATTTAAAAAAATTTATTGTAAGATTAAAACAAGAACAACAAGGTCTTGAGTTGGTTGATAAAGTTGGATGCGATGCAGGAAAATTCAAAAGAAGGGTGGAAAGGACCACAAAAGAAAGTCTGCATTAATTTGAAAACTAATAATCGATCTACCCCACCACTCGATAGATCTCTTCGAGGGTTGTTTGCCCTTCCATCACTTTCAGAATTCCGTCCTCGAAGAGCGAAGTAAAGTCTGTTTTTTCTTTCAAAAATTTTACTATCTCAATGTCTGGTGCATTTGCCAGGATCATTTTTTTGAGATCTTCAGACATGAGAAATGATTCACAAATTGCCAATCTTCCGGCATATCCCGTATGATAACATTTCTCACAACCTACTTTTTCCGGCACTTTTGCGGGGATCTTCAGTTTTGGCATGATTTTTTTGAGCCGAGCGATAGTCTCGAGCAACCTCGGATCATCCACGATCGGCTTCATTACGGCACAATCACAGGCTTTTCTGATCAATCGCTGAGCAAACACCGCATTGGTCGAAGAAGCAATACTGAAGTTTTCAAGTCCCAGATTTCTCAATCTGGAGATCGCTCCCACCGCAGAGTTCGTGTGCAGAGTGCTAAAAACTAGATGTCCTGTCAGGGATCCTTCAGAAGCAAGCTTGGCCGTAGAAAATTCTCGGATCTCCCCGATCAAAATAATATCCGGATCGTGACGAAGCAGGGCCTTCAGCCCAGTGGAAAAATTGTAATCTTTTTGTTCGTTTACCGGAGATTGAGAAACTCCATCAATGTGGTACTCGATTGGATCTTCAAGGGTGACGATCTTTTTTTCTGCAGAATTTAGCTCAGAAAGCATGGAATAAAGGGTTGTAGTTTTTCCACTTCCCGTCGGTCCTGTGACAAGAATCATCCCATTAGTTTGTGTGAGGGCAAATTCCATTTTTTCGCGAATCGCATCAGAAAATCCGAGTTCTTCGAAGCTCTTAATCCCCTTCTTCGGGTCCAAAATTCTCATAGCGAGGGATTCTAGGTATTCTGTCGGAAGTGTAGAAATACGTACATCGATCTTTCGATCGTTGGCTATAAAAATCGTACGTCCATCCTGTGGTACATCGGTGATATTGGACTGCATACCACTGTCGTATTTGATTCTGGTGATAATTTTTTTTGCTGTGGATAGGTCTAGTTTCAGTACGTTGTGCAATACCCCATCGATCCGAAATCGGAGCTTTACCCCATCTTCATACGGCTGAAAATGGATATCGGAGGCTCGAGACCGCATGGCTAGAATTTCGATCTCATTGATAGCTTTTTCCAACGGTAATTTTGCTATTCTTTTTTCTAGATCAGCAAATTCCGTGTTTCGATGTTCCTTGGTCTCGTGCTGTGTTTCATCAAACTCTTTCTTCGTTTCAATCTTTTTCCTCTGCAAAAGAGAAGATTTGTAATTCTTCGATACTGCCTTCAATCCGCTCAGAGAACAGATGTAAATGTGTGGATTCAAATCCTGCAAATCTCGTAAAATTGTCTTCACAGCTGGTAATTCCGGATCTACCACAGCCAACTCAATATCATCGCCTTTGTACGCAAAGGGAATTAGTTTGGCTTTTTGAGAATCTGCTTCAGAGACGGTTTTGAGTACGTCGATGTTATTGATTCCCCTTTTTTCAATATCGATGTACGGCACACCAAATTTCCGTGCATTTTGCACCGCTTCCCGTTCCTCGAAGTCACGGTTTATGGCTGAAACGATTTTTGGTCCAGATGTATTGGTGGCCATCTCTTCATTATACCATATTTTATAGGTAAAAACAAGGAATTGGTGCTTAATTCTACACACTATAATTCGGTTGATATTTCTGAAGTTCACTCCAAATCCCGCCTCCCCTTAAACCCGGAATTAATTCCGGGTTAACAGATAATGGTTGCTATTGTTGTCTGGTTTGAGGTGTAATTGGACACTTGCCAAAAATTAAGTAAAAAAAACAGGATGAAATCAGACAAATTCTTTGTAGAACTTCAAACCATTGGTGAAAACTGCATCACCAGAGAAATTTTTGATGATGAAATCGATGCCAGACTATTTCATGCCAAATTAACCAGAACCGCTGCAAAAAGGACAAAAAATAAAATAAAAATAATTTTAAAAACTCCAGAAGATGATGAATGCCTGCTCTGTACACTTGCTGATCAATCACAGAAAATTTGACAACTTCCCCCTCCCCGACTAAAGTTGGCCGGCAAACTTAATTTGGTTTAAAAATGTTATCAAAAACTCGATGGCGAAAACGGCTTAGAACTCACGGTTTCCGTGCACGAATGCGGACAAAAACTGGGCGTCGAGTGATTGCTGCACGTCGATCAAAAGGACGAAAACTGCTCAGTGTAGAACCAAAGAAAACTCCGTGGAATTAAAATAGAACTTAGAGCTTAGTTGGTAGAATTTAGTTTTAAGCTCACTTTTTAAATTTGCACAAAAAAGTCTAAGTTCTAAGCTCTAATCACTAAGTTCTAAAACAATGATTTCCACAAAATTCCGATTCTCTTCCCGGCTTTTTAAGCGATGTTTTCGCGGTGCGAAGCGTTTTCGAGCTGGAAAAGTGACGTTTTTGACGACCGAAGATCGAGGAGGCAAATCTCATTTCGCCGTGGTAGTGAGCAAAAAACATGCCAAAAAAGCAGTTACCAGGAACCGACTTCGACGCCAAATGTACGAGATTATTCGAAAAAGGGTACTCCCCTATCTGGAAGGAAAAAATGTGATTTGTCTTTACAATGGAGACAAAAATCCGCAGAATTCCGCCGATCTTCAGAAGTCATTCTTCGAATTTCTTGGCTTTCAGAACCGACGTAAAAAAACTAAGTTCTAAGCTCTAAGTTCTAATAACTAATTTTATGGACAAATTCAACAACTTCCTCAAAAGCTTTCTCATCTGGTTTATCGTTTTTTATGCGGCCCTGCTGGGGTTTGAGTATTTTTTCGGAGAAAAAGATAAAAACGGAAAAAATGGAGCAGAAATCACGGCCACTCCAATCGACAAATCTATGGCACTCGGGAATTTGGCCGAATTCAAAATCAAAAATCCATTGGCTGAGAAAGCGATTTTTACCTCTCCCTGCGAGAAGCCTGGATCTCTGGAGGTGTTTCGAACAATAAATAACCAAGAACTCGTAGTCTCTGATTTTTCTGATTGTAATGGAAAGCAAGTCCAGAGTCTCACGCTTGAACCAAATAGTTCCGCTGTTTTTTCTTTCAAACACTTCAACGGAGACGTCTTCACCGAAAGTGGGAAGTATCAGATCAAAATGAAGTTCCAGGTGGGAGGAGAAGAAAAAGAAGTGGTCGCTGAACCGATTGAATTTGATACGCCCGGAATTTTTCGTCAGCTTTTTCGAGCCTTGATCTCCAAGCCGCTCTTCAATACCCTCGTGTTTTTCACAGAAAAGTTGCCAAATCATTCCCTCGGTTGGTCCATTATTTTGTTGACTGTAGTAGTGCGAATACTGCTCTTCATGCCGAACCAAAAAGCCATGCGATCTCAACACGAACTGCAAAAATTGCAGCCAAAAATGGAAGAACTGAAGAAAAAATATGGCAAAAATCAACAAATGCTCGCGATAAAAACAATGGAACTGTACAAAGCCCATCAGATCAATCCCATGAGTTCCTGCCTACCAATTTTATTACAGATGCCGTTTTTGATCGGAATCTACTTCGTGGTACGAGACGGCCTCTCTCCACACATGAGTCATCTGCTCTATGGTTTTAATAAAGCCGCGGATCTGACGATCGTAGATCCTCATTTTTTCTACATGAACTTGGAAGATCTGCCACTCTGGTGGGGATTGCCAGTTTTGGTTGGATTGGCTCAGTTTGTAGCATTGAAGCTGTCTTTTGCCTCTGCGGCGAAAAGAAAAGCCAAATCCCCTACTCCTGCCGCTCCTGCAGAAGGAATTGCCGGACAGATGGAACAAATGCAAAAAATGATGCAGTGGGTACTGCCGGTCATGATTGGATTTTTTACGGTCACATTCCCAGCGGCTGTGGGAATCTACTGGTTGGCCTCGACCGTATTCGGTATTGGTCAGCAAAAGCTGCTGTATTGGCAGATGGATCGACACCCAGAGGTGGTGAAAAAAGTGGATTAATTTTTTTAAACTATGCAAAAAATATTCATCGGCTCCGATCATGGTGGACACAACCTCAAAGCAGAAGTTTGTGAACATCTCCTGCTCAAAAACTACGAAGTGATTGATCTGGGCTGTGACAACCTGGAGAGCTGCGATTATCCGAAGTTTGGAGAAAAGGTCGGAGAAGAGGTCATTGCTCACCCAGGATCTCTGGGAATTGTGGTCTGTGGCTCTGGGATTGGGATCTCTATCGCGGTGAATAAGGTCAAAGGCATCCGCTGTGCCCTGGCAAACTCAAAAGAACTGGCAAAATTGGGACGTGAGCACAATGGGGCCAATGTCCTGGCTATGGGAGAAAGAACGCAGTTTGCGGATGATCCGTTGGAGATTGTGGACGTGTTTTTGGATACGGAAGTGGATGATGCGGAAAGGCACAAACGAAGACGGAGTATGTTGGATAAAATGTAAAGTTGGTATTTAGTATATGGTATATAGTATTTGGGGATTTAAAAAATTTGTTTTTTTTAAATTTGCTTCTTCCCCATATACCACATACCATATACGAGCCCCCAATTTTTACATGAAAGCCCCCATCATCGTTCTCGAAGGTCTAGACGCCTGTGGAAAATCCACACAGATGGAGATTCTGCTCGAAAATCTAAAGAAAAAAGGCATTTCTGTGGGCTGGAAAAGATTCCCCGGGTACGAAGATAATCCCGCTGGGGCACGAATCGCTGCCTACCTGCGTGGAGAGCTCGGAGGGTTAGAAAAAAGTAATCCTCGCATCATTGCCTCTCTGTATGCAGCGGATCGGCTTTTTCAGATGGAAGACATTGAGAAACTGCGGGCAGAAAACGAGATTGTGATCTTTGACCGAGGGGTGACGTCCAATCTGATTTACACCCCTGCTCGTGGATCGGACGAGCTGGAAACGGCTGAATTGGAGGAATACGTCGAACAGTTGGAATACAAATTCTTTGGGTTTCCTCCGGAGAGTCTGGTAATATTTCTCGATGCCAGTGATGAAGCACGAAAAAAGATCCACGAAGCCAAAAACCGTCTCACGGATCTCCACGAATCGGACGAAAAATACCTCAAAAAGGTTCGAGAGGTAGCCCTTGCTCGGTGCAAAAAAGACTTCCGGTGGGTAAAAATATCGGTAGATCAGGAGGGGAAAATCCGATCTCGCGAAGAAATTGCTGAAGAAATCCTCAATCTCGTACTCGAGAAACTACAAAAAAACAAAGAATCAGGAAAAGAAGATGTAAAAGTACACACTTTTAAGTAATGCTTTCGCCTCCCAATTGTTTCATTCTTTTTACCGCTTCATCGATTGATCCCAAAAAAACATTCAATTCTTTTCTATCTCCCTCTTCTAGATGTTCAGCAAAGTTTTTTTCAGCTTTTTCTCTTTCTCCCTGAACTTTTACAGCTAATTCTCGCATTTTTTCTCTAAACTCAGGAGAAACTTGAGCCCCTTTTTCAACATTTTCAAACACCTCTGCTATCTTTTTGTTAATCTTTATGGCCATCCCGTTTGAATTTTTTAGATGTGTTTTTATAGCCTCTGCCTTCTTCTTATCTGAAGCAAAACCTGCAGCCAAAATACCTCCCAAATTATCAATTATTTTCCCTTTATCGCCCACAAATTGTATCAGAATATCTATCGGTTTTTCAATACTCTTGGCCTCTTCTGCCCCATAGGTTCTCAGTGAAGCTACTTCATTTGCCAAGCATGAAAGCTCCTCTTTGGTACATTTTTCTGGCTCACTTTTCAGCTTTTCCATCGTATTTTATAATTTATAATTCTGCCTTCTACCTTTATACTTCTAACTTTTATAAGTTTTCTAGTTCTGCCAACACGGCTGCTTCTTCCACTTTTTCTTGGGCTTCGTGAGCCGCTTCTTTTGACTTCACTTTGGCTTGCTGAGCAGCTCTCTGTCGGGCGAGTTCTTCGGCTTGTCGGGCAGCAACGATTGGATCGATGTTTTTCTTGGCGTATTTGGCTTCGATTTCGGCCAGTTTTTTTCTTTCTCGGACTAGGATATCTCGGAGTTTCTCGATTTGTTCGGTATTCATCACCTTGGTGAGGTTGAACCAGTACTGTCGCTCGTTATCATCCATGGACTCTGACTTCATGATCAGGTCCACGAGTTCTGGGTCATTTTTGAGCAGATCTTCAGGAATCTCGAAGTCCGTGATGGTTTTGCCGGAGGGGGTTTTTATGGTTTTGAGGTTCATGATATTCAATTACAAATGACAAATTAAGAATTATTTGGTTGGTTGTTCGGATTTTTTAAAATATTTATCTGGATCTTTTAAAATAGCTTCTAATTGTCCAAAAGTATCAAAATCTATCCATTGTCCATTTATCTGTACTTTCAAGTCCCCACTACCAAACCAAATATCTGAGTTTATATCAACCTCCGAATCTCCACTTTCGTTATATTCTATTGTAATATTACCATCTAATTTCGTTATTTCCTCCAAAAATGATAATGACAAATTTTTTGACTGCCATCTTTCATATCCAATTTCTCCCGCAATTTCATCATTCTTTTGTATTTCACTCAAAAAATGCCGAACTTTTTCATTTGAAAGTAATTCAGCCATTTTATTTTCTTCTTCACTTAACTCAGACACGTCTCTTTCTGTCAAATTATCTAGTACTTCATTAATATTCTTACTTCCTTCTGAAGAGTCTTCTAGACTTATTCTTAAGTTATGTATTTTGTCTTTATCCAAACTTAATACCGTATAATCTTTCTTTTGAGCACGCTCAATTTTTTGAGCTAATTCTGTTTCCTTCAATGTATTCAGATCATAAGTATTCCAATCTCTCTCAAATTCCCCCTTTTTTTCTTTGTCTTTTATCTGAAATTTTCCATTCTTAATTCGTACTACTGCCGTATTTTTATCCTTTGAAACACTCCACAACATTTCAACCGTTTTCAATTTAAGCCCTTTCTTTTTCACTTTTCCTAACACTGTACCATCTCCTGCATTTAATAAAGCTTCTAAAAATGCTTCTATTTCTTCTGGAGATTTTGTTTTGAGAACGTCTGCCCTTTTATCTATACTTGCCTCAGCTTTTCCGCTTTCTTTTTGATAAAAACTCTTAATATTAATTCCTTCCCATTTAGATATCCATGGTTTAGTTTTTGTATACTTATCAATTTTCTCTTGCTTTATCTTTGCTTCAATTTTCTTCTGCAGTACTATCTCCTCATTACTTGGTTTTCTCTCATTTTTTCCCTTTCTCCATTTTTGTAATTTTTCTTTCATATCTTTCGCACCAAAAAAATCTAAAATAGCATCGGCTCCTTCCATATTGGCAATCCACTTCCAAATATTTTTAAAGATTTTGCCAATCTGATAAATAAGTTTTCCCAAAGGCGATCGAGGTTGTTTATCTTGGTATTCTTCGTAGGTTCCCTTGTATCCTAATTTTACTAAATCTGCATATTTTTGAGCTTCTTCTTTGAGATTTCCATCCTTATCAATTTCTCCATCAGGAATTGTTTTTAATAAATCTAAAGATCTCTCATCATTAATTTCTACTTTTTCAAAGCCCTCTCCTGCCTTTGCCTTTGCACGCAAAGTTCCAAAAAGTTCCGGTCCTGGATTACTAAAATCAACGTCTTTAAAAGTATTTTTTAAACGATGTAATACCTCTGAATCACTAGAAACTGGATTTAGTTTATCTATAAAACTCCCCCATCCAGCTAAATCTTTCCCTTTTTTTGGAGCTTTTGGAGGTGTTTTTTGGGCTTTTGCATATTCTTTTTCAACTATGGCAATATCTTCCAGAACAAGTCGTTTATAATCTTCCACATGTGTACAAATATATCTATCTGGAGCTTTTTTGGCTACTCTAATTTCCTTTGGTTTTTCCGGTGCTTTTTTAGGAACAGCAGCAGGAGCTTTCGCAGGCTTTTTTTCCTTCAAAACTTCTTTATTAAAATCCCCTCCTTTTTTTAGTTCTTCCAAATCGATACCTAGCTTTTCTGCTAAATTCGCTAATTTTTTAGGATCATTTTTTACTACTTCATTCATAGAGTTCAGAACTTCTACTCGAAGTTCTTTTGGGGGATCATTTTCTGGATTATTATCTCGTAGAGCATCAATTGACTTTTGAATGTCTGAAATCTGAGTTTCTACTCGTACACATAAATCAGCCAATTTTGCTTTACAAGAGCTTTTTATTTCCAAGACTTCGTGTACTCCTTTTTCGAGGTCTGGATTGCCTTTTAGTTCTTTAATTTTTCCAGAAATCGTTTCTGGAGCAGCCGACGTCGCTTTTGTTTTTGGTGTCATTTTTTAACTATTAAATTAATTAATTAAAAATCTAAATATTTTACCACAAAAAGCGTAGAAATGCAAAAGTTTCTTTCGGTCATTCCGGCTTGCCCGGAATCCCTTCGGTTGCAGTACTGTGACCAGATCCTGGGCAAGCCAGGATGACTGCCAGTATTCTTGTGTTTGAAATTCGTAATTTTAATACTATGATCAGGCCGATAATGAAAAAACTTCTCATCACCGGCGGTGCGGGATTCATCGGATCGAACTTCGTCCGACATGTGCTCGCAAACAGAGACTATGAGATCGTCAATCTCGACAAACTCACCTACGCCGGGAACCTAGAGAACCTCACGGATATCGAAAATAATCCAAATTATAAATTTGTTCGAGGCGATATCGCGGATGTGCCATTTGTCGATCATCTTTTTGAAAAAGAAAAGTTCGACGGGGTGATTAACTTCGCTGCAGAGACACACGTGGATCGATCGATCGTGGATTCTTCGCCTTTCATCGATGCGAACATCGTGGGAACCCACACACTGCTGGAAATGAGCAGAAAATATGGAATCAAACGATATCACCAAGTCTCCACCGACGAGGTGTACGGGGATCTGGGTGACGGTTCAACAGATTTTTTTACAGAAAATAGAAACATCGATCCAAACTGTCCCTATGCCGCCGCCAAAGCCTCAGGAGATCTGCTCGTCCTCAGCTGGTGGGAGACCTACCAGATGCCGTGCCTGATCACCCGCTGTTCGAATAACTACGGCCCCTACCAATTTCCAGAGAAGCTGATTCCCTTTTTCCTCTTCAAAGCGATGAACAATGAGGATCTGCCAGTGTATGGTGATGGAAAAAATATCCGAGACTGGCTCTACGTCCTGGATCACTGCGAAGCAATCCTCCTCGCATTTGAAAAATCCGATCCCGGAGAAGTCTGGAACATCGGCGGCCACAACGAAAAAACAAATCTGGAGATTGTGGATCTGATCCTCAAAAATGTGCCCAATTCCAGCTCAAAAACCACCTTCATCGAAGATCGAAAAGCCCATGATCGTCGCTACGCGATGGATGCGAGTAAGATTGAACGTGAGCTTGGATGGACCCCCAAACACACCTTCGAAGAAGCCCTACCAAAAACTATCGAGTGGTATCTAACTCATCGTGACTGGGTAGAGCACTGTCGGAGAAAAGTTTAATTTTTTTCCTCTTCGTAATGGAAGGGCTCCAAAAGTGGCACACAAAAATCCCGAGCTTCTAATACTGTGTTATGATCAATCAATTCCCCTTCAACTTCTTTGGTGTCAAGATTAAATGTTATTCCATGATCATATGTCCATTCATTATTAGGGAAAAATATATAATCGGCATCGTGACCAATTGATTCTATTAAACTGTCCCGAACACAGGCATTATGAGATCTAATAGAACACAAAGTGTAAGTTAGCCATAGTTTTGGTAAGTACATTTCCCAACCTTTATCTTTAAAATAAACATATTCTCCAGGATAATCTTGGTCCAATTGTTCCCCTCTCTCTCTTATAGAAAATTGCTCTTCTTCTGGAATATTCTCTGCAGAAACACAAGCTGTTAAAGCCACAACTAAACCACATGCTAAGAGTACACCTACTCTACCTCGAATGGAATGAACAAGGTTTCGAGGTTTTAAACAAGATTTTAATTTTGGCACTCTTTCCATTTTTAAATGTAATTTAATTATAAAAAATTATATAAATTATATATAGCGAAAAAAATATTTTTTGTCAACACCTTGCCTTTCTTTTCAAAAAATCTCAAAATTAGGTCGATGAAAAAATTACTAATCGCCTTCGTTTTTAGTCTCCTTTTCGGCAGCACCAGCTACGCAGAAGTCCAGCCTCGACTAGAAGTACAACTTAGTCCGGGAAATAAACCTACTCAACGAGTAGAACCAGCTACAGAAAATGTCGAAGTACTGAGAATCTGGTTCACCGCCAGTAATCATCCCGCTAATGGGATCACTATCAAAAAACTCAAATTCAAAAGAGAAAGTGCTGATGATCCAGATCAGATCCTGAGATACTATCTGATGCAGGGAAATAAAACCCTAGAAAAAATATCTCTCCCCGGGATTGATACCATGGAGTTTAAAAATCTCTCCCTCTGGGCACCAGACGGAAAAACTATCGAACTGAGGATTTTGACCGATATTTCCACAGGAGAATTTACTGGAAAACACACCTTCACCATCGCCCATCCAGATAACGTCACCGTAAAAAAATCAGACATCCGGGATGCAGATACTTGGGTTTTTGGAAGATTCCCCATCACGGGGAATAAAATCTTAATCGGTGCGAAAGACACCACTCCATCTCCTGATTGTAACTTACGTGAAGAACCGGTTTGTGGTGAAGATGGCAAATCCTACTACAATCTCTGTATTCCTTTTCAAAAAGGCATAAAAATAAAGCATGAAGGAGCTTGTCAGATCAGGAAAACCGGCACCGAAAAATGTCACGAAAATTACGAACCGGTCTGCGGAAGTGACGGAAAAACCTACACCAATCTTTGTTTTCTCGAAGAAAAAGGTTTATTTCCAGACTACATGGGAGAATGTTTCCCAAAAAGCTACAATCCTCCTCGGACCTTTAAATACGCCAAAGAACTTTTTGATCTCAAGAAAAATCAACTCCTACAAGTTCGTCCTCGGATCAGTAATTATGCTCAGGAAAAATTAAATTCTATCGAACATATTTTGGATAACTACAACTTTGCCTTTGATCCAAAAAAAGACTTACTTCCAAAAATTAGTTCTTTTCTTCAATTTACTCAGAATCCATCTGATCGATCAATTCTGGAAAAGGAAATCGATGCTCTAGGAATGGCCACTGGAGTCGCCCGCTCTCAATCCGCTCGAGAAAAATTCAAACTAGGTGGAATCCCCTTCCTCGATGTAGATGAACAAGAGTGGTTTTATGGACCGGTCAAATTTCTCAAAGAAAAAGGATGGGCCAGTGGATATCTCGATGAATTGGGAAATCAAACCGGGCTCTATCGTCCTGATAATCATGTGACAAAAGCAGAAATCACCAAGCTGGCCTTCGAAGCATCCAATATCCTCTGGAAAAACCAAACCGAAAATCCAACCAATCGTCTCGCACACGATCACTGGGCGGCTCAAATCGTGGCGTTGGCTGAAGAAAACGGACTCAACATGTGGAGGTGGTGGCCAAATCCGGACAAAAAAGCCACACGTGGAGAAGTGCTTCGTTTGATTTTTGAAGTCTACGGAGTTGAGCCGCCAAAGACATTTCCCACCAGCTCTTTTTCTGATGTGAGTAAGTACTCGAAAAATTTCCGCTACATCGAACACGCCAAACAAATTGGCCTGATTTCCGGATATCCAGATGGCACTTTCCGTGAGAAAAACCCAATCCTCCGAGCCGAGGCGGCCAAGATCATTCAAAATGCGTTTCAGATGTTGAGATAAAGAAAGAAGTGAGAAGTATGAAGGAAGAAGTTATAATTATTTTTTTTAATTATTTTAAAATAATTTGACAATTTTGTTTTCACAATTAAAAAGACGGTATGAATTTTAAAGAATCTACAAAGTTTGGCCAATCCCCAAATGTAGAAGGAATCTGCTCTCCCCCATCTATCGAATCAAAAGGGGGGGGTGAAGTTGATCAAAGCAAAAGAAGATTTATAAAAAGAGCATTGGGAGTAGCGGGAACACTTGTATTCCCCGGATGTGGTGGAACTTTTGCAAAAGCCTGGGAAGAGGCCGGTGCACAAATAGAACGAGAAGATTTAGGAATAGATTATTATCCTTCGGCAAAAATTGAGGAAATTCCCTGGCAATATATTCCACAGGAAAATTTAACTATCTTTTTTGATAGAGCAGGTGATGGATTTTATGCCCTTAATTCTACAGCAATAGAATCAAACACTATTGCTGAACAACTCAGAAGAGCAGGAATAAAATTACCTAATTCAATAACAGACAGAGAAATAGGGCAAAGAATGGAAGTGGGAAGCCTCTGTAATGGTATTGGGATAAATAGCCCTTTTGAAGTGAATACATCTTATGCTCTCACCTCTGGTCATTGTAATTGTTCCAATGCAATTTTACGGAAAGATCTTGCTGTTTTGAGACTAAATTACAACCCCAAACTTCCCACAGTAGACTGGGAAACGACTAATCAAGAATTAGATAAAGAAAAAGTGACCATCTATGGCACACTGGGAGGCAGATATTTTCGAGTATCAGGAACTGCTTTTCATATGAAAGGAGGAAAAGGGATGTATATTCCTACCGAAGCCTTTCATGAAGGGAATTGTTACATCGCACAAGAGAACGAGCCAGGTTATTTTCTCGTGACTATACATAACTACCATGGAACATTAAGAGATACTTCTCAATTCTTTGGGGGTCTTTCTGGTTCTCCAGTATACAGAGAAACTCCTTATACAAATGAAAGAACTTTGGTAGGAACTCTAAGTAGCATTTATGTCAATGGCCATGAAGACAAGGCTTATCTTGTTTTTTCCGGTCCAGAAAATATCCGAGATATGCTATCAAAAGCTGCTCGCCCACCACTACCTTAACTTATTCCGCATAAAAGCCGGTGTCTCTCTAGGCAGGACGGGATATGTCCTGTCGGCCGAAGCCTTGGCGAAGGTTGATATCCCGTTCGCAATATTTCAGGGCTTTGCATGAATCGAAAACATTTCGAAGCAATTTACAAAATTGCTCCAGCCTTTGAAGTTGTAGGTTCTAAGTAAATTTATTCCCTACAACCTATTCCCTACAACTTACAACCTGTGCTTATCTCAATTTATTCCGCATAAAAGCCGGTGTCTCCAGATCATCTTCATCTTCTTCTCCTGCTGGAGGCATTCCCCCTCCACCGGGTGAAAAAGCTTGTCGCATGAGAGACGCATGTCCTGGTTTTTTCTTTTCGATATCCGAGAATCCCGTAGCAATTACGGTTACTTTGAGCTCTCCGTTGTAGTTCTCATTAATCACCGCACCGAAGATAATATTTGCTTCTGGATCAGCTGCTTCCGTGATAACTTTGGCTGCTTCATCCACCTCATACATAGAGAGATCGCTTCCACCGGTAACATTAAAGAGAATTCCTTTTGCACCACTGATAGATTGCTCGAGTAGTGGTGATTCGATGGCGGCTTTTGCTGCATCGGTGGCTCGGTTTTCTCCTGCTCCATATCCAATACCCATAAGAGCTGTTCCCGCATCTTTCATGATGGATTTGATGTCCGCAAAGTCTACATTGATGAGTCCATGAAGAGTGATCAAATCTGCAATTCCCTGTACTCCCTGTCGCAGTACTTCATCTACTACAGAGAAAGCATCCGTGATCGGAGTTTTTCGGTCAATAATTGATAAAATTCGATCGTTTGGAATCGTAATCAAAGTATCTACATTCTTTTTTAATTCTTCATATCCTTGATCGGCTTTTTTTGTACGCAATTGTCCCTCAAAAGAGAAAGGCTTGGTTACCACCCCTACGGTCAAAGCCCCCAATTCTCGAGCAAGTCCCGCAATCACCGGAGAGGCTCCTGTACCAGTTCCTCCTCCGAGTCCACAAGTGACAAAAACCATATCCGCCCCCTTGAGTGCAGACTTCATTTCTTCAAGTGCTTCTTCCGCTGCCGTTTTTCCTACGTCTGGATTTGCTCCTGCTCCCAGTCCCCGTGTAGCATCTCGGCCAATATGAACCTTATTTTCAGCTTTTGAGTGATACAAAGCCTGAGCATCTGTATTGACGGTGATAAATTCTACATTTGCAAAATCGGAAGACACCATCCGATTCACCGCATTACATCCTGCACCACCTACTCCCACGACCTTGATATTCGCCACAGGCGATACATCAGGGATCACTGTCTGGGACGAAGTAGAAGTCGATGGAGCTGAATCATCTGACTTCGTAGTGGGAGTTGTGGCAGGTTCTGACTTGGCATCAGAACTACTAGAACTCGTCTCCTCCATAGCCGATTGTAATAAATCTTTCATATTTAGGGGGTTAAAAATTAGTCATTAGTTTTTAGTTTTTCCCACTTCGCTGAAGCTTCGTAGGACAAGTAGTTTTTAGAGTTTAGATTTTAGATGATTTGATCATTACTTTAGAGTTTGGATGATTCGATAATTGGATCATTTAGCTAATTCCAATCTTCTAATTTTCCAATTGTCCACTTTCCATTTTCTTTTTTAATATTCTAATAATCCAATTTTCTATTTTCAAATTAGGGAAATAACTTTTGGAAAAATCGAGAGACTTTATCAAATCCTTTTCCAAAATCCAGATCAAAAAACGCTCCCCCTCTTCCATATCGATTTGCAAAATGAAGTAAACCAACCACATTGGCAAAACTTGGATCATCGATTTTGTCGATAATCCCCTCAAGATCCCGAGGAAACCCAATCTGTACCGGTAAATTCAAAGATTCTCGTGCCAGATCAATAGTTCCCGGCATCTTGATTGCTCCTCCACAAAGAACACCCCCAGCAGGAAGCATCCCATCCCGACCAATATTTGATAATTCATCTCGAACCAACATAAAAATCTCGTGATATCGAGCCTCAATAATTTTAGCCATTTGATTTTTAGAAACCGTGTGCATGTCTGTTTTTGAGACCTGAGAAAGATCGATTTCTTCCCTCACAGATACATCCTTTGGTAAACAATTTCCATATTCCACTTTTACTTTTTCGGCTGTATCTATCGTACAACGAAGGCCAATGGCCAAATCATTGGTCACATGTTCTCCCCCCACAGGAATCACGGCAGAATGAATCACTGTCCCCTCTTCAAAAACAATTAAATTGGTACAAGAAGATCCAATTTCAACAAGAGCTACCCCCAGTTCCTTTTGTCGACGATCTAAGACAGATTCGGCACAAGAAAGCGTAGAAGAAATAATTTCCTCCGTGTCCACTCCTGTCTGATAGAGACATTTTTCTAAGTTTTTCATAGCAGAAGCTTCTCCTGTGATAATGTGAGCTTCTACCTCGAGACGAATCCCCGTCATACCCACTGGATATTTGATCCCGTGCTGAGAGTCCACAGAGAAACTCTTCGGAATAATTCGCAAAAGCTGACGATTATTTGGCAAAGAAACCGCTCTCGCCGCATCCAACACTCGATCTACATCATCTTCGGTAATCTCGGCGTTGGGACTATTGATCGCAATCACGCCCTTGGAGTCATACATCTTGATATGATTTCCAGACAACCCCACATAAACCCTATGAATCGGTTCTCCAGTCATTCTTTCTGCATCTTCAAGTGAAGCCGTGATATTAGAAACAGCCTCATCCATATCCGTAATAATCCCCTTCCGAATTCCCGTTGAAGGAGAAAGTCCTATCCCGATAACATTAATGATATTTTTTCTCTCTTCCACTACTCCCACCACCGTTCGTATTTTTGACGAACCGATGTCGAGTCCCACGAGCACTTTTTGATAGGCCATTACTTTTACTAAAAATTAATAAATTCGAGAAATTTAAACCGACAACAAAAACAGTCTAACGAACTAAAAAAGATCGTGCAAATGTTTTTTTCTATTACCCCGCTATTGAACTGATTTTGTGAACAATTTTTTCCCAGAAAAAAGGGCCTTTTTTGAAACAAAAAAAAACTTATTTTTTTCCTAAAAAACAAAAAATTTACTCAGAATTTAATGAATAATTAGTAATGATTAATGAACAATAATTTCATTCAAAAAACGCCAGAAATACTTATATCTAAAGCAAAAAACCATGTTTCAAAATTTTAAAATTAAGATTTATTTAAAAATTAAAAATTAAAAATTAAAAATTTTCCATTCTTTTTTCAAACTAGAATAATGACATTTGCTCTTTTTTATCATCTTTTTCTGTATAATTAATTTGTTCTTTATTTTTTTCTTGATCATAATTCTTGATCAATCTTTGATATCGCCCCAACAATGATGGAAAATTTATTTTTTGAAAAAACTGCATCGTCTCTTCTGGGGCAAAATCAAACGATTCATTAAAATCAAACTCAATAGGTACGTCTAACTTCAATTGAGCTAGTTCTTGGCAATGTAGTACGTCGTCTTTATTCTCTTCAAACTTTTTTCTCAGCTTTGGATCTAAGTGGTTCAGATTTTTAAAAAGATTATCTAAAGTTCCATATTCTTGCAGTAATTTTGCAGCTGTCTTTGGGCCACATCCTGGAAGACCTTTGTAATTATCCGAAGAATCCCCTACCAAAGCTTTGTAATCAACGATTTGGTCAGGAGTTACTCCATACCGAGCCAAGGTCTCATCAGGCCCGTAGGAAATCGAATCTTGCACCTTTCCATTTGGTTTCATCAAAACAATATTTTCATTTACCAATTGTAAAAAATCGAGATCTCCACTCATAATTTTTACCGATTTTTCTGCTTTTTCTGCCTTTTTTGCCAGTGTCCCAATGATATCATCTGCTTCAAATCCAGGAGCCGTTAAAACAGGAAGCTGAAAATGCTCAATGCATTCAAAAACCAATGGGATCTGAGCATAAAAATCATCGTCGGCTTTTTCTCGGTGGGCTTTGTAATTTTCATCCATTTTATGACGAAACGTTTTTTCTTTTGTATCAAACGCTATTACCAAATGATTTGGATGAAAATGTTCGATGGCATTTATAAGCATTGAAGCAAAGCCATAAACCATCCCCACGGGCTTGTTTTCATACGTAGGAGCAAATTTCACTGCATGATAAGCCCGGTGCATAAGTGCGTTTCCGTCAATAAGAACGACCGTTTCCATTTGTGTTAAAGGTTGTAAGTGGGAGGTAGTAGGTTGTAAGGATTGAATTAAATTATGCCTTACAACTTATAACTTACAACCTACAACTTTTATATTCTTCACATTTTCCATTAACTAAGCAAGCGATTTTTGGATATTCAAACAATTTGGGGCAAAAAGTTATGTAAAACAGTGGAGAAGG